>NZ_JABXEP010000229.1:0-8633 GCF_013372605.1 Myxococcus sp. AM009 | reverse complement strand
GGCCAGCGCCGTGGGAGCGGGCGCCGTGGGGCTGGCCGCAGCGTGTTTCGCGGACGGCGCGGAGTCCACGCCCGGGTGGGGGGCGCCAGGCTCCGTGCGCGGAGCTGCGCCAGCGCCGGTCGCCGAGGCCGTCACGCTGGCAGGGGCTTCTGCTCCCAGCGTGTCCCGCGGGATGGCCGGGGTTTGCGCGGGGGAGACGGACGGAGCCGAGGTGTCTCCCGCTGCTTCCTTCACGGAACCCCTGGCACCGGGCGCATCCCCAGCGCGCGTCTCATCGGGCGCGCTGGCCGGTGCTGCCTCGGGGCGTGTCTCCGCGCGCTGCTCCTCCGCCACCCAGTCCGGGCGCACCGACGCCGCGGTGAGCCGTGGCCGCGCGCCCTTCACCGCGTTCTCCCTGTTCGGCACCGAGCGCAGATAGTCATAGAGCGCTCGCGCCTCCACCGCGTCCATGCCCCGGAAGCGAGGCATGGGCGAGCGCAGCACGGAGCCATCCGGCGCCAGCCCGTCACGCACCGCGCGGGTGAAGTCCTCCAGCGTCCAGTGCGCCAGCCCCGTCTCGTGGAAGGTGATGTTGCTGGAATGAACCTTCCGTCCCTCCGGGTCGACGAACGCCATGCCCCCCGCGAACACGTCATCGCCCTCTGTCTTCCGAGGACTGAAGCCATCCGTGTGACACGAGGCGCAGTCATAGACGTCATGCGCCATGTAGTGGCCGTACTCCCGGGTCGCCGCCTTGGGCGGCACGGGGATGCCCGAGGCGGGCCGCTCCACGGGCTCGTTCCCGGTGATGAAGCGGAAGCCGATGCCGCCGAAGAAGCTGAACTCCGACGGGGGCGCGGGCACCGAGTCCGGCGTGAAGAGCGGATGTCCGGAGCGCATGAAGCCCAGCACCGCCGCCAGGTCCGCGTCGCCCATGCCGTAGCTGGGCATCACCATCAACCGCCCATCGCGGCTCACGGCGTAGCGGATGGCCCGCGCCAGTTCTTCATCCGTCATGGCGCCGATGCCCGCCTCGGCATGCGACGTGAGGTTCGCCGCGTAGAAGCGCCCCATGTACGAGGGCAGCTCGCGCAGCGGCGCGCCCGACGCCGTCTCCGCGTCGCCGCCTCGGTGACAGGACTCGCAGCTCGCGTGGAAGATGGAGGCCCCTCGCTCCAGGGCGGCGGGGGACAGGTCCGCGCGGATGGGCGGGTAGGGCGCGTGGACGGTCCCAGCGCAGCCCGCCAGCAGGGCGGCTCCCACGAACAACGTGCTCCTCATGGCGTCCTGGAGGGTGCGGCGCATGGGTCCTTCCGCGTCGAGCAGGCCCTGACGCATATCGCATCCCCGCGAGAGACGGAAAACCCACCCCCTCTGTCCATGGCGGACACCCGGCCTTCACGAGGTACGGCGCGGCGCGGCGACGTGGCTACACTCCCAGTCACCATGACGCGCTCGCTCGAGTCCTACCGCGACCTCTTCCCCGTGCTGGGGGAGCAGCTCTACCTCAACCACGCCGGTGTGGCCCCCACCAGCCTGCGCGTCGCCGAGGCCGTGCGTGGGTGGATGGATGACGTCGTCCACCACGGCATCAAACACGAGCGCGGCTGGGAGGCCCACTGCGAGCGGGTGCGGGGCCTGGCCGCCCGCCTCATCAACGCCGAGCCTGGTGAGATGGCCTTCGTGCGCAGCACCAGCCACGGCCTGGGCCTGGTGGCCGAGGGGCTGGACTGGAAGCCCGGCGACGAGGTCGTCGTCGCCTCCTCGCTGGAGTACCCCTCCAACGTCTATCCCTGGCTGCACCTGAAGGACCGCGGCGTGACGGTGCGCGAAATCCAGACGCCCGAAGGGGGCGTCACGCCGGAGGCCGTGGCGGCCGCGCTCACCCCGAGCACCCGGCTGGTGGCGGTGTCTTCCGTACAGTTCGCCACCGGCTACCGCACCGACCTGGACGCGGTGGGCGCCGTGTGTGAGCGGGCGGGCGTCCTGTTCTGCGTGGACGGCATCCAGAGCGTGGGCTGCATCCCCGTGGACGTGAAGAAGAGCCGCATCCACTTCCTCAGCGCGGACAGCCACAAGTGGATGCTGGGCATCTCCGGCATCGGCTTCCTCTACGTGGCCAAGGACGTCCTGCCCAGGCTGCGGCCCGTGCTGGTGGGCTGGCGCAGCACCACCGACCCGTGGAACTTCAACCGCAGCCACTTCGAGCTGCGCCCGGACGCGGGCAAGCTGGAGGAGGGCAGCGCCGCGTACACCGGCATCTACGCCCTGGGGGCCGCGCTGGAGCTGCTGCACGAGGTGGGGGTGGACGCCAGCTCCGCGCGCATCCGCGAGCTGCTGGGCCAACTGGACACGGGGCTGCGCGGGCTGGGCTGCGACGTGGGGCCCGCGCCGGAGCACCGGGCGGGCATCCTCACCTTCCTGCCTCCGGAGGGCGAGGCCGGCGCGCTCGGCGCGTGGCTCACCGGACGGGGCGTGGCCCTCTCGGTGCGCCGCGGGCGCGTCCGCCTCTCACCCCACTTCTACAACCTGCCCGAGGAGATGGACCGGCTGGTGGAGCTGGTGCGGACGCACCGCGGCTAAAGGGCCCTGGGACTACTGGGCCGGGAAGAGCGGCTCGATGGAGAGGTAGCGCTCGCCCGTGTCGTAGTTGAAGACGAGCACGCGGCTGCCGTCGGTCATCTCGCCCAGCTTCTGATTCACGGCGGACAGCGCGGCGCCGGAGGAGATGCCCACGAAGATGCCCTCCTCACGCGCGGCGCGGCGGGTGAACTCGAAGGCGTCCTCCTCGGCCACCTGAATCGCGCCGTCCAGCGCGTCCTGGTGCAGGTTCTTCGGGATGAAGCCGGCGCCAATGCCCTGGATGGGGTGCGGGCCCGGCTGGCCGCCGCTGATGACGGGCGACTTGGTGGGCTCCACGGCGAGGACCTTCAGCTTCGGCCAGACCTTCTTGAGCTCCTCGGCGCACGCGGTGATGTGGCCGCCGGTGCCCACGCCGGTGATGAGGTAGTCCAGCCCCTCCGGGAAGTCCTTGAGGATTTCCTGCACCGTGGTGCGGCGGTGGACCTCGATGTTGGCCTCGTTCTCGAACTGCTGCGGCATCCACGCGTTGGGCACCTGCGACAGCAGCTCGTTGGCGCGGGCGATGGCGCCCTTCATGCCCTGCGCGCGCGGGGTCAGCTCGAAGGTGGCGCCGTAGGCGGCCATCAGCCGGCGGCGCTCGATGCTCATGGACTCCGGCATGACGAGCACCAGCTTGTAGCCCTTCACCGCCGCCACCATGGCCAGGCCGATGCCGGTGTTGCCGCTGGTCGGCTCGATGATGACGCTGTCCTTCTTGAGCAGGCCGCGCTGCTCCGCGTCCTCAATCATGGACAGCGCGATGCGGTCCTTGATGCTGCCGCCCGGGTTGGCGCGCTCGAGCTTCATGTGGACCGTCACGCGGGACGGAAACAGCCGGTTGATGCGCACGTGCGGCGTGTTTCCGATGGTCTCCAGGATGTTGTTCACCTTCATATGGGGGGCCTCGTCGGTGGGTCAGATGTGGAATTCGAGTGCGTCCAGCGAGCCGTCCGCGCCGCGCTGACGCACTTCGCTGCGGCGGGTCACCACGGATTGAGACGGGATGCTCTGCGTGAGCCAGGCGTTGCCGGCGATGATGCTGCCCCGGCCCACCACCGTCTCACCGCCGAGGATGGTGGCGTTGGCGTACACCACCACGTCGTCCTCGATGGTGGGGTGGCGCTTCTTGTCCGTCAGCCCCTTCTCCACCACGAGCGCGCCCAGGGTGACGCCCTGGTAGAGCTTGACGTTGTCCCCAATCAGCGTCGTCTCGCCGATGACGACGCCGGTGCCGTGGTCGATGACGAAGCGCCGGCCGATGGTGGCGCCCGGGTGGATGTCCACGCCGGTCCGCTGGTGCGCGAACTCGGTGAGCAGGCGGGGCAGCAGCGGGAAGCCCAGGGCGTGCAGCGCGTTGGCCACCCGGTAGATGGCGATGGCGGTGAAGCCCGGATAGGTGAGGATGACCTCGTCCACGGTGCGCGCGGCCGGGTCCGCCTCGAAGATGGCGTCCGCGTCCTGGCGCAGCCAGTCGTAGAGCCCGGGCAGCCGCTCCATGAAGCGCGCCGGCAGGTCCCGCTCGATGCCCGGGTACAGGGGCGCGAGCGTGTCCCGGATGCGGTGGAGGCTGGCCTCCACGGTGGTGACGTCGCGGTGGACGGCGGCGGCCGTACACTCCAGGCGGTCTGCGAAGTGGGGGAAGAGCAGGCCCAGCACCTGGCCTACGAATTCGGGAGCGGCGCGCCGCACGTCCGCAGGGAAGCAGTGGCGCTGCCGGGCTTCCAGCAGGGCCGCGACCAGCCTGGCGTTGGAGTCATCCATGAGCCCCCGTTTCTAACGCGGCGCGTGGGCTGGCTGCACGGCGTAATGGCAGATTCCAGAGCCGACTGTCATTTCCCGGGAGGGGGCAGGCCCCTGGGGGCCCTGGCTGGCGCGCGGTGGACAGCGGAGTTTCGCGGCGCTTGCCGCGTGTCCCACCAGGCGGGACGATGACGCCATGTCCCAAAGCCCGGTCCCTTCCTACGCTCATGGCACCAGCACCACCCCGCTGCTGGGGGAGACGATTGGCCAGAACCTGCGCCGCACCGTCGAGCGCCACGGGGACCGGGAGGCGCTGGTGGTGGCGTCCCAGGGGTTTCGGGCCACATATCAACAGCTCTGGGCGCTCACCTCGCAGGTGGCCCGGGGGCTGATGGCCCTGGGCGTCCAGAAAGGGGACCGGGTGGGCCTCTGGTCACCCAACCGGTTCGAATGGGTGGCCGTCCAGTACGCCACGGCCCGCATCGGCGCCATCCTGGTCAACATCAACCCGGCCTACCGCACCTCGGAGCTGGAGTACGCCCTCAACCAGTCCGGCGCGAAGGTGCTGCTCCATGCGCGGAGCTTCCGGCGGACGGACTACCGGGGCATGGTGAAAGAGGTCCAGCCGCGCTGCGGCGGCCTGGCGACGGCGCTGGTGCTGGAGGACGACTGGCAGCGGCTGCTCGATGGCGCGAAGGCGGTTTCCGAGGACGCGCTGGCCTCCCGCGAGGCGTCGCTCCAGTTCGATGACGCCATCAACATCCAATACACGTCGGGAACGACAGGCTTTCCGAAGGGCGCCACGCTGTCGCACCACAATGTCTTGAACAACGGCTTCTTCATCGGGGAGGCCCTGCGCTACGGCCCCGAGGACCGGGTGTGCATCCCGGTGCCATTCTATCACTGCTTCGGCATGGTGATTGGCAACCTGGCCTGCACCAGCCACGGCGCCACCATGGTGATTCCCGCCGAGGCGTTCGACCCGCTGACGGTGCTCCAGACAGTGCAGGCCGAGCGCTGCACGTCGCTGTACGGCGTGCCCACCATGTTCATCGCGGAGCTGGAGCATCCGCGCTTCGGTGAGTTCGATTTGTCGACGCTGCGCACCGGGGTCATGGCGGGCTCTCCGTGCCCGGTGGAGGTGATGAAGCAGGTGCAGTCGCGCATGCACATGCGCGAGGTGACCATCTGCTACGGGATGACGGAGACGTCGCCAGTGTCCACGCAGAGCGCGCTGGATGAGCCGCTGGACAAGCGCGTGTCCACCGTGGGGCGCGTGCACCCGCACCTGGAGGTCAAGGTCATCGACGCGGGCACGGGGGCGGTGGTGCCGCGTGGCTCGCAGGGTGAGCTGTGCACGCGCGGGTACAGCGTCATGCTGGGGTACTGGGCCAACCCCGAGGCCACCGCCGCGGCCGTGGACTCCGCCGGGTGGATGCACACCGGCGACCTCGCGGTGATGGACGACGAGGGCTACGTGAAGGTGGTGGGCCGCATCAAGGACACCATCATCCGGGGCGGTGAGAACATCTCCCCGCGCGAGGTCGAGGAGTTCCTCCACACGCACCCGGGCGTCAGCGAGACGCAGGTCATCGGCGTGCCGAGCAAGAAGTACGGCGAGGAGGTCATGGCCTGGGTGCGCGCGAAGCCGGGCGTGGCGCTCACCGGCGAGGAGCTGACGCGGTTCTGCGCGGGCCGCATCGCGTCCTTCAAGATTCCCCGCTACTGGAAGTTCGTGGACGCGTTCCCGATGACGGTGACGGGCAAGGTGCAGAAGTTCAAGATGCGCGAGGCGTCCGTCGTCGAGCTGGGGCTGGAGGACGCCGCGGCCATCAAGACGGCTTGACGCGCGAGGCGCGCTTCTTCGCGGGCGCCTTCCTGGCCTTCTTCAACGCGGCCCGGTTCGCCGCGTCCACGGCCTTCCGGGCCCAGGGCAGGAGCGCGTAGGCGTCATCCGCGGCGTCCGCGGGCGGGGTCCAGTAGCCCATCTCCACCGGGGCGCCCTTGCCTTCGTAGACGAACGGCCGGCAGCCGGCGGCCTGGAAGTCCGGCCTGGTGACGTCATCCACCTTCAGGAACAGCTGCCCGTCGCCGATGAGCCCGAACATCCGTCCGCTGAAGTAGAGCCCCCAGCCGCCGAACATCGACCGCGACCGCACGGGCCCCAGCTTCTCCAGCAGTTCCACCGTGTACTCAACGAAGCTGTCCGTCCGGGCCATGAGGCGTCTCCGTGTCTCGGCGGGCCTCGTGAAGGCGGCGCCACCGGCCGCGGCACGCTAGCGCACCCGCGGGCCTGGAGCGGCCTTCCTCGTGCCCCAGGGTTCGGGCATGGCGCGCACGCTCTCCACGATGAAGGACTTGAGCGCCCGCGCCGCGGCCGTGAGGTAGCCCTCTCCCCGGTGAATCAGCGCGACCTGCCGCTTCAGCCCGGCGCGCGCCAGGGTCACCACGTCGAAGCCCTGGGCATGGTGGTCTCGGGCCATCAACTGCGGCACCACCGCGACGCCCAGGCCGCGCTCCACCATGCGGCGCATGGCCTCCGCGTTGTCCGTCTCCACCGCCAGGCGAGGTGTCACGCCCCGCGCCTCGCAGGCGGCCTCCATGGCCCGGGTGCCGCTCATGCCGGGGATGACGACCCAGGGCTCTCCCACGACCTCGTCCATCGTCACGGGCTTGCCTGACTTCGTCAGCCGGTGGCCTCGCGGGACGGCGAGCACCAGGGACTCCTCCCACAGTCGCTGCGCCACCAGGTCGGCGCGCCGCGCGGGCAAAGAGAGGATGGCCAGGTCCAGGGCGCCGCGTGCCACGCCTTCTTCCAGGGCCGGCGCCAGCCCCTCGCTCAGTCGCGGCTGGACCTCCGGGAACTGGCGAGCGAAGGCCGGGATGATGTCCGGCAGCAGGTACGCTCCCACGGTATGCAGCGTGCCGAGCGACACCACGCCGTGTGGCGTCCCCGACAGCCGCTCCAGCTCCGAGGTGCCCGCCGTCAATGCGTCCAGGGCCCGCTGGGCGTGAGGCAGGAAGCGCTCTCCCGCGTCTGTCAGCACCGCGCCGCCGGGCGTGCGGACGAGCAGGCGGGTGCCCAGCGCCGCTTCAAGCGACTGGAGCTGCCGGGAGAGACCGGACTGGGACAGCCCCAGCCCACGCGCGGCGGTGGCCAGGCGTCCCGCCCGGGCGACTTCGAGGAAGGCTCGGAGCTGTTCGGAGGTCATGCGGATTCCGCAAGGAGCCTATGCGGAAGATGCGGTTTCCGCATGGGGGCATGGGGCGTACAGAGAGGTGATGGACGGAAGCGGCGTCACAGCGGAGCCCATGGCCAGCGCGCGTCCCGGCGTGGCGCGGCGGACAGCGACGGGCGCGGTGTTGCTGGCCCTGGTGGTCAGCGCGTTCGAGGGCACCGTCGTGACGAGCGCCATGCCCACCATCACCCGGGAGCTGGGAGGTCAGCACCTCTACTCGTGGGTGTTCTCCGCCTTCCTCTTCGCCTCCACCGTCGGCGTGCTCGTCTCCGGGAAGCTGGCGGACCGGCTGGGCCGCAAGCCCGTCTTCTTCTTCGGCATGGGGCTGTTCCTGGTGGGCTCGGCGCTGTGTGGGCTGGCGGACTCGGTGCCGGGGCTCATCGCCTTCCGGGTCATCCAGGGCCTGGGCGCGGGCGCGCTGCAGCCCACCACACTCACCATCACCGCTGACCTCTACACGCTGCGCGAGCGCGTCGCCGTGCAGGGGCTGTTCACGGGGGCCTGGGGCGCGGGCAACGTCGTGGGGCCGCTCATTGGCGGCTGGCTGGTGATGCACGCCTCGTGGCGCTGGGTGTTCCTGGTCAACGTGCCGGTGGGCCTGTTCGCCGCGGCACTGCTGTACCTGTCTTACCGCGACCCGCCTCGCCGTTCGGAGGTCCGCATGGACCGGTGGGGGCCCGTGCTCGCGGGCTGCTCGGCGGCGCTGCTCCTCTTTTCGCTGGAGCCGGGCGCCGCGAGCCTGCGGTGGGCCTGCGCGCTGGCCGCCGTGGGCGCGGGCTGGCTGCTGGTGCGGCAGCAACGCGCGACGGTGTCTCCGTTGCTCCCGGCGGAGCTGCTGAGAGACCGCGCGGTGCTCAGCGGCGTCGTGGGCGGCATGGCGGGTGGCGCGCTGCTGTACAGCATGGCCGCGTGGGTGCCGCTGTGGATGACGGAGCAGGGCGGCCACACGCCGCTGGCGGCGGGGCTGGCGCTGCTGCCGATGCTGCTGGGCTGGTCCGTGGGCTCCACCTTCGGCGTGAAGCTGCTGGTGTGGGGGGGCATGCGGTTGAGCGC
>NZ_JABXEP010000228.1:0-8696 GCF_013372605.1 Myxococcus sp. AM009 | reverse complement strand
CCCCCGACCGTCAGGCCCACCCCCAGGCCCAGCAAGGTGCCGGCGTTGTCCTCATTCGACGTCCCCATCCCGACGATGATGAGCGGGATGCCCAGCAGCAGCAGCGGGGACAGCACGTAGCCGGAGTACGCCATCACCAGCGAGCCCGCGGGCCAGTTCGTGTCGATGGCGCGAATCTCGCTCTGGAGCATGGCGATCTGCTGCGTCAGCTCCCGGGCGCGGGCGTCCAGGTCCTCCGGCAGGGGCGGCGGCGTTGGCGTCCCGGACACGTCCGGCGTCTCCTCCGCCGGAGCCTGGGCGAGGAGCCGGGCGGACACGGGCCGCTCGGCCACGGGCGTCAGGAGCGAGTGGGACGTCGAAGTGGACGCGGTGGCCAGCAACGCAGCGGCGACGAGTGACAACATGTGTGGCGTTTCCCCCAGGTGTGGAGCAGCCGGGCGACCCTAGCATCCGCCCAGGCACGAAGGGCTCGAAGCCAGCTTGCATCCAGGGGACCTTCTGGCATGTTCGCCGCAGCCATGCGCCGCTTCATCGTCACCGCCGCCCTCCTTTGTTCCGCCCTGTCCGGCCTCACCGGCTGCAAGGGTGCCTGCCGCGAGCTGTCCGAGAAGCTGTGCGACTGCTCCATCAACTCGGTGGAGAAGGAGCTGTGCCTCCGTCGCGCCGCCCAGGAGGAGAACCGCGTGGAGCCCACCGCGGAGGATGAGGCGGTGTGCGAGGAGCGCCTGGACGGCTGCGACTGCCGCGCCATCGAGACCGAGGAAGGCAAGCGCGCCTGCGGCATCTCCCGCTGAGGCCCCCCACGCGTCCGGAGGCTCCGGGCGCAGGTGCCTCGGACGCCGCCCGTCTCGCTTGACGGCGCCAGCCCGCCGCTCAGGGCCCAGACACCACCGGCTTCGCGGGCTCGCGCGGCGCACCGTCCACCCAGGGCGTGAGCGCGGCGCGGACGCGTGAGCGCAGCGGTGTCTCCACGGCGCGGTGCACCCACAGCGACGCGGGCACGGCCAGCAGCAACACGGTGGCCAGCAGCCCCTCCGGCGTGCGCAGCTCCACCCAGGGCGCCAGCGACGTCCCCAGGCCCTTGGCCGCCTCCGACACCGGGTACTGGAGCAGGTAGAGCGCGTAGCTGGCGCCCCCCAGCTTCACCAGCGTGGGACGTGACAGCAGCCAGCCCAGGGCGCCTCCGCCCCGCGCCAGCCCGTACACCAGCAGCCCCGACGCGGGCGCCAGCAGGGCGTTGTGCATCAGCGGATACGGCACCCGCGCGCCCGCCGCGCCCGCCGCCACCAGCAACGCCGCCCCCAGCGCCGCCAGCACCGCGCCGGAGCCCTTCACCCCACCGGCCGCGCGCTCGCGCACGAAGCACCAGCCCAGCAGGACGCCGAAGAGGAACTCCGGCAGCCGCGCCAGCGGGTTGAACTTGAGCGCCATCAGCCAGGGCCCCGACGCCTGCACGTCCACCGGCCCCGGACCGTCCGGCGACAGCGCCAGGTACAGCAGCGGCGGCAGCAGCCCCAGCACCCACGCGCCGCCCAGGGCCACGGGGAGCCACGCGGGGTTGAGCCGGGGCAGCCCCTTCGCCAGCCGGGGAAAGAGGCCGTAGAAGCAGGCCTCCACCGCCACGGACCAACCCGGCGGATTCCAGTACAGCGCCAGCCGGGGCACCCAGGCCTGGAGCAGCGCCAGCGTCACCGCCCCGCCCACCGCGAGCTTCGCGGAAGCCACCTTCCAGCCGTTGTCCGCCACGGACGCGGCGATGGTGGTGGGCGCGGACAGGAGGAACGTCAGCGCGTAGACGGGATACACCCGGGCGACGCGCGCGGCCCAGAAGGCCCGGGGCGACGTCGCCATGCGCCCGTCCGCGTCCAGGTAGTTCCAGGCGAGCACGAAGCCGGACAGGACGAAGAAGACGCCCACCGCGGCGTAGCCCGCGCCCACCCAGTCGCGCAGCGCTTCCGGCGCCGTGCCCAGGCACGGCGCCGCGAAGTGGAACAACACGACGTGCAGGGCCGCGACGAAGCGCAGCCCCGTCAGCGCGTCGAGCGCCCTGCTCCCACGCACCGCTACCGCCGGCCGATGCCGTAGTACGTGAAGCCCAGCTCACGCATGCGCGTGGGGTCGTACACGTTGCGGCCGTCGAACACGACGGGCGACTTCATCAGCGTCTTCATGCGCTCGAAGTCCGGGTGGCGGAACTCGTTCCACTCCGTCACCACGAAGAGGCCGTCCACGCCCTCCAGCGCCTCGTAGGGCACGGAGGCGTAGCGGATGCGCTCACCGAAGACGCGCCTGGCCGTGTGCGGGGACACCGGGTCATGCGCAATCACCTGGGCGCCCTTGCCGATGAGGCCCTCGATGACCTCGATGGACGGCGCCTCGCGCATGTCGTCCGTCTTCGGCTTGAAGGCCAGACCCCACACGCCGAACTTGCGGCCCTCCAGCGAGCCGTAGTGTTTGGCGGCCTTGTTCACCAGCAGCTTCTTCTGGCGCTCGTTGGTGCGCTCCACCGCGCGCAGCAGGTCCAGCTCCAGGCCGTAGTCACGCGCCGTGGCCACCAGCGCCTTCACGTCCTTGGGGAAGCAGGAGCCGCCGTAGCCCACGCCCGGGAAGAGGAACGGATAGCCGATGCGCTTGTCCGAGCCCAGGCCCTTGCGCACGAAGTCCACGTCCGCGCCCACCTTCTCGCAGAGCGCGGCGATGTCGTTCATGAAGGAGATGCGCGTGGCCAGCATCGCGTTGGCCGCGTACTTCGTCAGCTCCGCCGAGCGCGTGTCCATGAACAGCACCGGGTTCTCGGTGCGAACGAAGGGCGAGTACAGGTCCGCCATCACCTTGCGGGCGCGCTCGGAGTCCACGCCGATGACGACGCGGTCAGGCTTGAGGAAGTCGTCCAGCGCGGCGCCCTCCTTGAGGAACTCCGGGTTGGAGACGACGTCGAACTCGATGTCCGTCACCTTGCGGATGGCCTCGCGCACCTTGTCCGCGGTGCCCACCGGCACGGTGCTCTTGTCCACCACCACCGTGTACTGCTTCATCGCCTTGCCAATCTGCTCGGCGGCGGCCAGCACGTACTGGAGGTCGGCGTCGCCGCTCTCACCCTCGGGCGTGCCCACGGCGATGAAGACGACCTGCGCGTGGGTGACGGCCTCCGTCAGGTCCCGGGTGAAGAACAGGCGCTTCTCGCGCACGTTCTTCTTGATGAGCTCCTCCAGGCCGGGCTCGTAGATGGGCACCTCGCCCGCCTGGAGCATGCGGATCTTCCGCTCGTCGATGTCCACGCACGTGACGTCGTTGCCCGAGTCCGCGAAGCAGGTGCCCGCGACCAGGCCGACGTAGCCGGTTCCGATGATGGCAATACGCATTGAGGGAGCCCCAGTGAATGTCTCTTGGAGGACTCATACGCCGGGAGGGAGTCCGAAAGGAAGCCCATCCCCGCCGCTGGGGCCGCCCCGCAAGCAGCCAGGCTTACTGGCCCGTGAGCAGGCGGCGAACCCGCTCCATGCCCTTGAGGGCCGAGGTCCGGCCAGGGGTGCATACAGGACCCACCACCGTCCGCTCCAGCAGCTCCCGCGTCGCCCTGCGCAGCGGCGGCAGCGCGGCGGTGGCGTCCGCGGCGGCGTCCGGGAACAAGCGCGCGACAATCGACAGGGACGTGTAGAGCGCCCGCTCCAGGCGCCACTCCGCGGCCCGGGCCAACAGCAACGGCACGTCCAGCGGACGCGAGTACACGCCGCCCATCCACTTCGCGCCGGTGACGAGCTCGCGCAGGTCGATGAAGGACAGCCACGGCACCGCGTACCCGTGGCGCGCATGCTCCAGCGCCACCAGCAGCACCGCGTCCTCCAGCTCCGGGCGGTAGAGCGAGGCGCCGTACACGCGCATGGGCCTGGCCCGCTCGATGATGCCCGCCGTCTGCTCGCGCCGCTGGGGGCCCAGCATGTCCGAATAGAGCAGGATGACGGTGCGCCCATCGGACACCACCTTCGCGGCGCCGCTGTTCTCCGTGTCGGGCTCCGGAGCGAACTCGTGGTGGGACAGGAAGCCCGAGAAGCCGTCCACATCCAGGCGCTTCATCAGGAGCTGCAGCTCCGGCACGGGGCGGAAGCCCACGTGCGGATAGAGCGAGTCCGCGAAGGACGCGGCCCCCATCAGCACCAGCCTGCGTCCCTCCAGCGCGCCCACGATGCGCTTGAAGTTCACGAGCTTCATCACGTTGTCGTTGACGGAGCCCTGGTAGATGCTGAGCAGCTTGTCCCGCGCCCACTCCGGCGCGTTGCCCGCGCCCAGCCGGTACTCCAGGTTGTAGGCCGCCAAGGGCGCCAGGCCCTGGGCGATGGCCCAGTCCACGTACTCCTCCCAGGGCGCCCCGCGCAGCGCGCCGCGTGGCGGGTCAAACGAGGAGAGCACTCGGAAGGTGTCGAGCAGACTGGCGGACATGGGCCCCCCTTTAACGGTCCGGACGCATGGCCTGCAACGCCCGGATGACGTCACGCCCGATGTGAAGCACCCGTCACTCCCAGGCGCCAGGGGTGAACACCCGACACAGGCCGGCCTTCCAGGGTGGGTCCGCAAACCCGTCCGAATGAATACCTGGGCCGCCCGGCACGTCGCGGGCCGGGCAGGCATTCTTGGAGGCGGCATGTCGCAGCAGGGCTGGTCGGACGGGCGTCCGGGACGTTGGCTCACGCTCGGAGCGCTCGGATGGGTGGCGTGCACTGGCACGACCCCCGAGCAACCTCCGGCATTCGACAACACCACGGCGGTGGAGTCGGAGGCCCGGTGCGAGGTGCGGCCGCCCTTCGAGCCCCACTTCGAGCCCGAGGTGGAGTGGGCGTGGACGGCCAGTCCTTTGATGCCCACGCACACCAACGCGCAGGCCACGCCCGTGGTGGTGGACGTCAACGCGGATGGCGTCCCCGACGTGGTGTTCAACAGCTTCGAGGGCTGGAACTTCAAGACGAACGGCGTGCTGCGCGCCCTCAGCGGCGCGGACGGCTCGGACCTGTGGGCGGTGACGGACCCGGCGTACCGCACCCGGGGCTCGGCCAGCGTCGCGGCGGGCGACATTGACGGAGACGGCAAGGTGGAGCTGTGCACCGTGCCGGAGCGCGCCCAGGGCATCATCTGCTTCGAGCACACCGGCGCCTTCAAGTTCCGCGCGGACGGGCCCCCGCTCGACTGGGGCGGCGTGTCCCTGGCCGACCTGGACGGAGATGGCTCGGTGGAGATCATCGCCGGCAACCACGTCTACGACAGCGGCGGGACGCTCCGGTGGGTGGGCAGCGACGGCGTGGGCAGCCCGGCCAACGACACCGGGCCGCTGGCGTTCGCGGTGGACCTGGACGGGGACGGGCTCCAGGAGGTGGTGAACGGCCGCGCCATCTACCGGCATGACGGCACGCTCCAGTGCAAGGCGGCGGAGCTGGGCCACGGGCTTTCGGGCGTGGGCAACTTCGACGCGGGCCCCCAGGGCGAAGTCGTCGTGGTGTGGGACGGCCACGTGTCCTTGATGGACGCGAACTGCCAGGTGAAGTGGACCGTGCGGCACCTGGGCGGCGGCGTGGGCGGACCGCCGAACATCGCGGACTTCGACGGGGACGGGCAGCCGGAGATTGGCGTGGCGGGCGCGTCCTACTACGCCGTGTTCGAGTCGACCGGCGCGGTGAAGTGGCTGAGCCCCACGCAGGACCACAGCTCCAACCGCACCGGCTCCTCCACCTTCGACTTCGAGGGCGACGGCCGCGCCGAGGTCGTCTACGCGGACGAGACGGCGCTGCGCATCTACGACGGCGTGACGGGGCAGGTCCGCTTCGAGGCGCCGCACAGCTCATGCACCGCGTATGAGAATCCGGTGGTCGCGGACGTGGACGGTGACGGCAACGCCGAAGTCGTCGTCGCGCAGAACACGGCCTGTGGCTACGGCGGCTTCAATGGCATCCGCGTGTACCGGGACCGCAAGGACGGCTGGGTGAACACGCGGCGCATCTGGAACCAGCACGCCTACTCCGTCACCAACGTGAATGACGACGGCACCCTGCCCGCGCGTCCGGTGAGCAACTGGCTGGCGCCGGGGCTCAACACCTTCCGCACCAACAGCCAGGGCACGGGCACCGTGCGGCCCTTCGCGGCGCCGGACCTCGCGCTCGGACTGGTGACGGCCGCGTGCACCGGCGAGGGCGCGGTGACGCTCGGCGCGAGGGTGCGCAACCAGGGAGATTCGGCGGCCTCGGCGGGTGTCCAGGTGGCCTTCTATCAGGACGCGGTGGGCGAAGGCGGCACGCTGCTGGGCGTGGCCACCGTGGCCCACACGCTGGAGGCGGGCGCGGAGGCGTCCGTGGAGCTGCCCATCGACACCGCCGAGCGCGGCTGGGTGCTCGTCTATGCGGTGGTGGATGACGACGGCACTGGCGCCGGGCGCGAGCTGGAGTGCCGCGAGGACAACAACGTCGCGTCGGCGCAGCTAAAGCTGGCGTGCGCGCCCAACGAGCCGCCGGTGGCGCTGTGCCAGGACGTCGTCGTGGAAGCGGACGCGCAGTGCCGCGCGTCGGCCAGCGTGGACAACGGCAGCCATGACCCGGACGGACAGCCGGGCCCCTTCTCGCTGACGCAGACGGCGCCCGGCCCCTTCAGCTTGGGGCGGCATGCCGTGACGCTCACGGCCCATGATGGCGAGGACAGCGCGGTGTGCCAGGCCACGGTGAAGGTGGTGGACACGACGCTGCCGTCCATCGTCTGTCCCGCGCCGCAGGTGCTGGAGTGCGTGGCGGGGGGCGCGGAGACCACCTACACCGCGCGAGCGGAGGACAACTGCGGGCCGGTGTCGGTGACGTGCACGCCGCCGGCGGGCTCCCGGTTCCCGCTGGGGCGCTCGGTGGTGGACTGCAACGCGGTGGATGGCTCCGGCAACGCGTGCGGCTGCGCCTTCTCCGTGACGGTGCGGGACACGCGGGCGCCCGTGCCCGGCGCGCCCCTGGGCAAGCGGCTGTGGCCTGTGGACCACCAGTACCGCACGGTGACGCTGGCGGAGTGCGCGGCGCCCGCGAAGGACGCGTGCATGGGTGACCTGTCACTGGCGCAGCATGGCCGCATCATCCGGGTGACGTCGGATGAGGCAGAGGACGTCGCGGGCAGCTGCGACGGCGCCACCTGCGAAGACATCGACGTGCGGGTGAACGCCAGCTCCGTCCAGCTCCGCGCCGAACGTGACGACGCCGGAGATGGCCGCGTCTACACGGTGCACTACGTGGTGGAGGACCCGTCCGGGAACCGGGCCGACGGACGCTGCACAGTGGAGGTGCCGCGCGACTCCGCCGGCCAGCACGTGCTCGACAGCGGACCGAAGTACTGCGTGGGCCAGGGCTGCGCGCCGGGCCTGGGCGGCAGCCCGCTGTGCCCATGAGGTGAGTGAGGCAGGGGCATGGAGCGGCGTCGCTCCACCGCCCCGCTTCCGCCCCTCGCATCAGGAGCCGCGACGCTGGTCCATTTCTGCGCGCAGCTTCTCCTCCTGGGCGCGCAGCTCCGGCGTGAACTCGGCGCCGAAGTCGGCCAGCTCGTAGAAGGGACGGATTTCCAGGTCCGACTCCTCGCCCGGCATCGGGTCCGGGCAACGGCGCGCCCACTCCATCGCCTCCTCCATCGACTTCACCTGCCAGATCCAGTAGCCGGCCACGAGTTCCTTCGTCTCGGCGAAGGGGCCGTCGATGACGCGCCTGGTTCCGTTCGAGAACCGGATGCGCTTGCCGGCACTGCTCGGCCTGAGGCCATCTCCATCGAGCATCACCCCGGCCTTCACCAACTCCTCGTTGAACTTGCCCATGTCCGCGAACTCCTTCTCGCTGGGCATCACCCCTGCCTCGGAGTTCTTCGTCGCCTTCACAAGCACCATGACCTTCATCGCATCGTCCTTTCGGTTGGGGGCACCGCCCCGTTCTGAAATGGCGACGAATCAGCCGGACGCGGATCGACACGGCCACAAGAAGATCGACACGGCGGCCGGGCCCTGAAAAACCCGAGCAGATTCAAGCCTCTACGAAACGGAGCCAAGGAGCCCTCTGTCGGGAGGCTGACCGGCCGCTCGCGGCGACATCCGCCGGAAATGACCGTGGTCCACGGCCCGAGTCGCACGGCGGCCCTCATGAGCCAGATTCACTCCCTGGCGCGCTGGCCATGGCGATGGGCGGACTGGCTGGCTGCGGCCGAGGCATGCCGCGCACCCAGCTCAGCCTGGACGGCGCAGGCTCGCCCGCACGGCGTTCCTTGCGCGCCGGACGCCATACCGCGCCACGGAGCCCATCCGTGGCGCCAGCAGCAGCTTCGCCGCCATCCACCCGGCCCGGCTATCCAGCAGCGACGCCCCCAGCAGCCGCGCGTCGGAGAAAAAACGCCGTGCGAGCACTTGCTGCCAGCGAGGCGGAGCCAGCGCCGCCAGCGCCTCGCCCGGCACCGGCGCGGCCAGCAGCCGCCGCGCCGCGTCCCACGCGTACCAGACCGCCTGTGGGAAGGCCGTGCCCCGCGCCCGCTCCACCACCATCCCCCAGTCCAGCCGCGTGTCCGGCAGCGCCAGCAGCTTCAAGTCAAACAGCCACGCCAGCCGCTGCAACGCGTGGTTGCTCGCGTGCAGGGCCAGGTACACCGCTTCGTCCTCGGGCCGCAGCCAGCGCACGGCCCGAGGACGAAGCGGTGTACCTGGCCCTGCA
>NZ_JABXEP010000227.1:0-8736 GCF_013372605.1 Myxococcus sp. AM009 | reverse complement strand
CCCTCGTGCAGCCCCTCTCGGCGCAGCAGCGCTCCCAAGGCTTCGCCCGCCAGCCCATGTGCCTCCGCCAGCACGCGCAACTTCTCCTCGGGCGTCCACTTCTTGGGGCTGACGGGCTTCTCCTCGGGCGGGGGCGTCATGGCCGCCAACTTATTCGCCTCCCGCAACCACTGCGACAGCGTCGGCTGGGAGACGCCCACCTGGCGGGCCAACGCCGCGGCACTCACCGCGCCGGGGCCCACCATCCGCTTCACCATCTGCGCCTTGAATGCATCCGTGTACGACACTGCGTCCTGCCTGCTCTCGCCCCCTGGGCGTTGTCAGCTCGGCACGTCAGCCGAGGCGACATCTTCCCTGACACAGGGGGGGAGTGCCTGCGCGAGGGCTTCGCCGCCGCCACCTGCTTCTTCGCCTTCTCCCAGGCCCACTGGAAGCGCCTACGCAGCACCAACGGCCTGGAGCGCCTCCACGGTGAGGTGAAGCGCCGCATCCGCGCTGTCGGCGCCTTCCCGGACCGCGCCAGCGCCCTGCGCCTCATCATCGCCGTCGCACTTGAAGTCACCGGTGTCTGGGATGACCGCCGCTACCTTGACATGTCTCTGCTGAAATCAACCCCTGACACTTCCGCTGCATGACGCCGCCGAGGAGCCTTCCTCCCCCGAACCCCCTCCGAACCAACTACACAGGATTCGGGACTTGACCCTGTTGCACCGCCGCACGGACGGGAACGCCCCCGCCCTCGCTCTTCGCCGCGCCCTGAGCGCTACGCAGCCTTCTTTCCCATCGGGAAGTAGCGCGTCGCGTTCCGCTCTCCCGCACTGCGCACGCGGCCCTCGTGCTTCAAACGCATCATCGGCCGATGAAGCGCACGTGGCTTTTCTCCGACGCGTGCGGCGATGACCGTCATCGTCTCGCCCGGACATGCCTGTACCGCATCGAGCAACCGCTCCGCGAGGCCGGCGACGGCACCTGAAGAGCGTCGGACTCTCGTCCCTCGCCGCTGCGTCGCCACGGAGGGCACGGGAGCCACCGCCGAGAACGCTCGCTCCACCGCCGCCTTCACCAGGCGTTGCTGCTCCACCATGTGCTCGTGGACCAGTCGTTCAATCTTCGATTCCAGCGTCGCAGGGGTTTTCGTCCGCATCCGCCACGGGTTGCACACCGCGACGACGGCCTCAACACCTCCCCTGAACGGTTACCGTGCGGCGGCCCTCGGTGCTCCCGATGCCCAGCAGGTGCCAGACCGCTGGCACCTGCTGCTCAATGCACGGCAGATGGTGGAGCGATGGCTGACGGGGGCTCACGCACGCCTTCGGGTGCTCCCCGAAGTACCGGGGGTGGAGTCCTCCCTCGTGCGCCGTCACGCCAGCTTCCCTCGTACTCGGAGCGAGGAGCGCGCTGGCGAGGAGAGCCCTTGCTGAGAATCAGCCGCACCCTGAAGCTGGCGAGAGCCACGGTGCGCAAGTACGCCCGCGCGGAAACCTTTCCGGAGCGTGCTGTCCGAGTACCTGGTCCGAGTATTCTCGACCCCTTTCTGCAGTACCTGGAGCAGCGGCATGCCACCGGGTGCGCGAACGCGCTCGCCCTCTGGCGGGAGATTCGTGCCAGGGGCTTCGGAGGCACGTCGCGGCAGGTCCATCGCTGGCTGCAGACTCGGCGCACGGCCCCAGCGCGCTCAATGCCCCGTATGCGCTGCGGTAACGCCCCAAATCCCACGAACCCGCGCCCCAACGGGAGTTTCCCCTCGCCGAAGCAAATGGCTTGGCTTTGCGTCCAGCCACAGTCCGCGCTCGCGGCCACGGAGGCCGCCACCCTGGCTCGTCTCAAGCAGGATGCGGAAGCGGCTCGCGTCCTGGCGCTGGCACGTCGCTTCTGCGAGTTGGTACGCGAACGCGGCGTCACGCACGGTGCCGAGCTGACCTCGTCGTGCGCCACACCAGCCACCTTCGAGCAGTGGCTGGCCGAAGCGCGCACGTGCGGCGTGCGCACGGTGGAGACCTTCGCGCAGGGGCTTGAGCAGGACGGCGATGCCGTCCGGGCGGCGCTGACCACTCCCTGGAGCAACGCCCAGGCAGAGGGCCAAATCACGAAGCTCAAGTTCCTCAAGCGCCACATGTTCGGCCGCGCCAGCTTCAACTTGCTGCGTCGCCGCGTGCTGCTCACCGCCTGAGATTACCCATCACATAACGAGCGGGAGAGCCACGGAATCGGGGCAGGCTCACTGGAGCAGGGTGGGACGAGAGGGAACGGGCGGGATGGTGAATCCGAGGCACTCCGGGAGGTTGAGAGGTAAGGGCGCGATCCTGCTGGGGTTTCGCTCCTCGCGGTTGCGGGTTCGAATCCCGCTCGCGGCAAGGTTGTTTCCGGGACGTAGCTCAGCTTGGACAATAGCGCGCGCATGGGGTGCGCGAGGTCGCTGGTTCGAATCCAGTCGTCCCGATTGCCACTACCCCGTCATCGGCGAGCAGAGCTCCACCAGGACGCCGTTGAGGTCTCTCACGTAGGCCACCATCTGGCCCCAGGGCTTCTGCTTGGGGGGCTGCGTGGCCTCGGCGCCCGCCTCCACGGCGCGCGCGTAGGCGGCGGCCACGTCGGCGGTGACGAGCGCCAGTTCGATGGCCGCTGCGTCCTCCTTCGGACGCAGATGACGCACGGTGAGGCCATGCTCCTTCGCCGCGCCTTCCTCGACGAAGGCCAGGGCGGTAGTGCCTGTCTCCAGCTCCGCGTAGGTGCCACTCTCGTGGATGAAGCGGCGCGCCAGTCCGAAGGCCTTCTCGTAGAAGGCGATGGCGGCGCTCACGTCCGGTACGTAGAGGATGATGTAGCCGAGCTTCATGGCGGACTCCTGTCGGTCAGTGGGACGTCTGTGTGAGGGCGTCGTCACATGGATGGCGCGCGCCTGTCTTGAAGGAATCGGACAGCGCTCAACCCACGAGTGCGGTGGGGGACACGCCGGCCAACTCCCGCACGTCTCGTGACAGATGCGCCTGGTCCGCGTAGCCGCATTCGAGCGCGACGTCACTCAAGTCCGCGCACTCACGGGAACGCACCAGGGACACCGCTCGCTGGAAGCGCAGGACGCGCGCGAGCAGCTTCGGCGGTACGCCCGCTTCGTTCAGGATGTCCCGGTGCAGGGTGCGCTCACTCACGCCCAGCGAGCGAGCCAGCTCGGCCATGCGTACCTGCCCCGACGAGGCTTGGAGACGTCCCAGGGCGTGGACGGCGCGGGGCTTCGCGACACTCCGGAAGGAAGCCCAGTGTCGAGCGATGGTGTGCTGGAGCAGAGCCATGGCCCGGTCCGGCGAGGCGCAGTCTTCCATTCGCCGCTGAAGCTGTGCGAGGGCAGGCGAGCAGTCCTGGACGGAGACGTTGAGTCCGCAGAGTTCACGCGGACTGACACCCAGCAGGGTCTGCGCCCAGCCAGGACGGAGCCGGACGCCCAGGCTCACCTCGCCGGGCTCGAGGTCCACGAGGACGAAGCGCTTCATGGGGCCGACGACAGCCAGCCGGGGAGCGGCCAGCCACACCGGGCCTGGCGCGTGGTGGAAGCCGAAGATGAGGTCGGTGCAGCCATCCGGGAGCACCCGGTGCTGGCGGGGGAGGGGCTCGCCGCGGTGAGGCTTCCGGGGCACCCAGAACTGCCAGAACGCGTCCACTGCATCCGCCATCTCGGCGGGCGGTGCCCACTGGGTGTAGCCCTGCTGCTGTGCGTCCTCCGCCATCACGTCCCTGCTTACACCACTGGGAGCGGCGTCGGTACGTCAGTCCCTGAGTGGCCCGCGCGTCCGTTCGCCCAAGAAAGGAGCGGTGGCCATGACGACAGTGAACCTGACGAACCGGGTGAATCCCCTCCCCATTGATTCCGAACCGGAAGACCTGTTCGACGGCATCGCTTCCTTCTGACACCGAGCCCCGTGGCTGGGGCGCCCCCGCGCTCCTTCAGTTGTGCGGTGTCCCCGGCGTGTGGCAAGTGAGAGGTCCCTCTTGCTGGACACACCGTGAGCCCGGTCACCCTGCAAATCAACCTCGCGCCCACGGACCATCCGCACGCGCGCCTCATCCTTCCGCATCAGCTTCGTCAGCTCGGTCCCTCCGTGCAGGAGGTGCTGCTCGTGCTGGACCTGCACCGCAGCCAGGGCAGCCGCTTCGCGGGGGCGTGGCTGGAGCGCAAGCCGAAGATGGACGCGTTGCTGGCGGAGCTTTCCTCGGCGGACGCGCGCATCCGGGTGGCGGAGGTGGACTACTCCCCCGCCGTCACGAAGGCGCTCTCCGAGCAGTTCTTCGGAGGCACCCGGCTGCCCATGAAGGACTCGCGCGGCGGGCCCTTCCATTCCTACTTCTTCGGGCTCGCGGCGGCGAAGCACCCGCATGTGCTGCACCTGGACGCGGACATGCTCATCGGCGGCGCGTCGCGCACCTGGATGGCGGAGGCGGCAGCGCAGCTCGCGTCGCGCGAGGAACTGGTGAGCTGCAGTCCGTTGTCGGGCCCGCCGCGCGCGGACGGGACGATTGCGGGAGACACGCGCTGGTACGCGCCCGATGCACAGGGCTCCCACGCGTTCCGCTTCCGGCGCTTCAGCAGCCGGGCCTTCTTCGTGGACCGCGACGCCCTGGCGCGCCGGGTGGGCCCGCTGCGAGCGAAGCTGGCGCCGCCCATTCATGTGCTGCGGGCCTTGCGCGCGGGCAATCCGCCGTACCGCGAGCCGGAGAACCTCATCACCCGAAGGCTCACACGCCGTGGCTTGTGGCGGCTGGACTTCCTGGGCGCCGGGCCCGGCCTGTGGACATTGCATCCGCAGTACCGCTCGCCCACGTTCTACGAGCGGCTGCCGGAGCTGATTTCGCGCGTGGAGTCAGGGGACATGCCTGACGCCCAGCGCGGCCAGGAGAACGTGCAGGACTGCCTGGTCGACTGGTCCGACGTGCGGGCCGCGCGGCGGAAGTGGTGGCGGCGCGGGTAGTGCCAGCACCTCCGCCTGGGGCCTCTGGTGTCAGCCCAGGGGCGACTCGGAGGTGACGATGCCGTCCAGGTCCGCGTAGAGGGAGTGGCCGGGGCGGAAGGTGACTCCGGCGAAGCGGACCTCCACGTCGCGCTGTCCCTCATCGCGCTTGAGGCTCTTGAGCGGGTGGGTGCCCAGCGCCTTGACGCCCAGGCGCATGCGGCCCACGTCCTCGGCGTCGCGGATGCAGCCATTCACCACCACGCCCGCCCAGCCATTCTGCTGGGCGAGCAACGCGAGCTGGTCTCCCAAGAGCGCGCAGCGGCGGCTGCCTCCGCCGTCCACCACCAGCACCCGGCCCTGACCGGGCTCCTCCAGGGCCTTTCGCACGAGGGAGTTGTCCTCGGGCGCTCGCACCGTGCTGATGGGGCCCGCGAAGGTCCGGACGCCGCCGTAGTCCTGGAACCCGGGCTCGGCGATCTGGAACCGCGGCGTGCCCGCGTGGGCATCGCAGAGGTCGGCCGTCTTGAAGTCGGTGAACGTGCTCATGGGCTCGGAGCCTTCTCAGTCCTCGCGGGATGACGCAACGTCCAGGGCGCGCAGGTCCTCCTCCGTCAGTTGCAACGTGAACGCACCCAGCAGCTCCTGCGTCTGGCTGGCGGACGTCGCGCTCGCGATGGGCGCGACGATGGTGGGCTGGGCGGCGAGCCACGCGAGCGCGACCTGGGCGAAGGTCGCTCCCGGATGCCGACGCGTCACGGCGTCCAGGGCATCAATCACCGCCCAGCCGCGCGCGTTCCCATGCCGCTTCAGCACGCCTTCGGCGCGGGCCGACTTCGGAGGCGGCTGCTCCTTGCGGTACTTGCCCGTCAGGAAGCCGGAGGCCAACGCGAAGTAGGGCGCCACCACGAGCCCTTCGCGTTCGCAGAGGTCTCGGAGCGAGGACTCGAAGCCCTTGCGCTCGACGAGGTTGTAGTGCGGTTGCAGCACCGCGTACCGGGCGAGGTGGTCGCGGCGGGACACCTCCATCGACTCGGTGAGCCGCTGCGGGGAGTGGTTGCTGGTGCCCAGCGCGCGGACCTTGCCGGCGCGCACCAGCGCGTCGAAGGCCGCCATCGTCTCCTCCACCGGCGTGCCCAGGTCCTCGTAGTGCGCGTAGTAGAGGTCGATGACGTCCACCTGCAACCGGCGCAGCGAGGCCTCCACGCTGCGCTGGATGTGTTCGCGGCTCAGGCCCTTCCCCAGCTCTGTCTGCGAGCCCACCTTGGTCGCGATGACGACGCGCTCCCGGGCGCCGCGCGACTTCATCCACTTGCCGATGAGTGTCTCCGACTCGCCGCCGCGGTTGCCGGGGACCCAGCTTGAATAGACGTCCGCCGTGTCGATGAAGTTGCCGCCGTTGTCGACGAAGGCATCGAGCACCGTGAACGAGGTCGCCTCGTCGGCTGTCCAACCGAAGACGTTTCCACCCAGACACAGGGGGGAGCCCTGGAGGCCCGTGGTTCCGAGCGCCTTGCGTGCTTCGAGCTTCGTCTGGGGCATTGCCTGTCTCTCCCTCGATGGGTGGCCGGCGCGCGGGCCGTGGCCGGCGTAGCTAACGCGTCCCGAAACAGGGCGCAGGTCAAAATGCCCCGCTCATCGGAGCGAACGTCGCGCGATATCGAGCACTTCCCAGCGCTGCGGTTGCTCCGCGAGCAACGCGAGCCATGGCGCCACTTCGTCTCGGGCCGCGGCATTCGTGTCACGGAGCCGCTCGAGGACGGGCACGGCGCGGCTCAGGCCCAGCCGGGAGATGGACTCCAGCAGCGCCTCGCGCACGCTCGCATCGGGTTCGGCGCTGTAGCGGGCGGCGAGCGCATCAAGGCTCGCGGCGAGCTCCGCCACGGGCGAGGTCGCCAGGGCCCGTGCCGCCGCGGCGCGCACGTCGGGAGACTGCGCTGACTGGAGCAGGGTGCGGACCCGCGCCACCGACGGGCCTCTCACCGCTTCGATGGAAGACGCGCCCAGGAGTCCCGCCGCCGTGGCCGAATCGTCCGCGACGGTGGCCAGCGACACCGCGCGCTCCGCCACCACGCGGTAGCGGCCGCTGTTGCGAGCGGCTTCCTCCCGGAAGTTCTCCACCGCGGCCGCGCGGACCTCGGGCGCCGCGTCCGTCACCCAGTCGCGGTAGACGTCGCGGCCCTTGAGGACCTGGATGCCCAACAATTGCGTGGAGGGCTCCCCCGACTGTCGCAGTGAGCGAATCAACACGGCACGCAGGCGCGCGTCGGGTGTCTCCCTCACGCGGTCCACCAGCCGCTCCAGGATGCGGGCCTGACCCTCCAGCGCGTAGCGCAGCACCCAGGTGTCGGAGAGCAAGGCCAGCACGTCAGCGTCCTGCTCCTGGCTGAGGTGCCGCCAATGCACGTCCTCGGACAGTGACTCCACGAGCCCGCGGAGTTGTTCTCGCACGTAACGCCGGTACGCCGGTGAGGCGTGGCCCTGGCGATACTCCGCGAGGAGCGCGGTGACCTCACACGGCACCTCCTTCAGCGGCTGCGCATGCGCGGGCAGGGGCGGGAGCGCCGGACGTCCGGCGTCAGCGGAATGTGGCGCCGAGGCGTCGAGGACGGGTTCGATGTTCCTGTCTGGGGCGCTCCAGAGGCGTGTGCCTGCCACGGCTGCGCCCAGCGCCGCGGCGAGGAGGCCCCAGCCGAGCCTTCCGCGTGGACTCCTCATGGCGTCCGGGCCTCCACGTCCTCAGGGCAGCGGTGATACACGCGTTTGTTCAGCCACAGCCGGTCGAAGTCCACATGCCCCGCGTCGTAGAGCGCCTGGAAGTCGGCGACGTCTCGTGCGAATCGGCGGTCCTGCCTCGCGTAGTCCCGCACTTGGGACAGGGCAGCGGCGCCACCGGCCCGGAGCGTGTATCTCAGGATCGCCCAGCGCACGCACAGGCGCTGCTCTCCAGCAAACGCGGCGCTGAAGTGGTTCAGCACCACGCGCGTATCGCGGCCATCCGACAGCGCCAGGGCCGCCAGCTCCCGGACGTTGGCATCCGAGTCCTTCTCCAGCACCCAGGCCAGTTGCTCCACGGCCCGCGCATCCAGTCGCACGGACAAGGACGCGGCCAACTCCACCGACAATGCGCGGACGTGAGGGTCCTCGGACTCCCGAGCCAGTGTCAGGAGCCGCATGAGGTACGGCTCCACCGAGCTCCCTGTCTGGAAGTCGTTCTTCATCACCCAGCCCAGGGTTCTCACCGCGAGCAGGGACATGCCCTGCGGTGCCGTGCCGCTCCTGGCCAACGCCGTCAGCCGGTCCTGCGCAGGGGCGCCGAAGCGCGCCTGTGTCTCCAGTGTCCGCAGGGCCTGCGCGCGGTGGTCGGTGGAGGCGTGCTGCTCCGCCATGTTGAGGAGCCGCTCGGCCACGCGTGCATCCCTCACCGCGGAGGCTTCACGCAGGCCGGCCAGCAGCACGGCGGCTTCGGGCGCCGGCGCGGTGTCAGCCCCGTCGAGCACCTGGTGCGCGGCCTGGGCGTCTCCACCCAGGACTTCCGGAATCCGTTCGGTGAGGAAGGCGAGGGCGGCGGGGTCGTGCTGCGCCAGGGCCTGCTGGATGGCGGCGCGCACGGCGGGCAGTCCGTGGAGCTGTTCGAAGTCCAAGTAGCCCGCGCGGCAGGTGAGGCGCGCAAGCCGCTGGAGGGGTTGCTCGGCGGCCATGGCGGGGGTGGCGCCACACAAGAGGAAGGGCCAGAGCGCGCGGGTCCAGCCACGGGCTCGTGCGCGGAGGGCCTGGTTGTGGGGAGGGGAGGCGC
>NZ_JABXEP010000226.1:0-8852 GCF_013372605.1 Myxococcus sp. AM009 | reverse complement strand
CCGCAGGCCTGTCGGTGGAACGGCCACCTCCACAGCGAGCCCCCACGGCGCCCCCGGGCATCATGGCCCGCACGGGCGGCGCGGCTGGCCACGCCACCACCCGTCCGCCCCCGCCGGTTCCGGACAGCGCGATGCCTGGACGGGCCGGTGTGGCCACCGCCGCGCCGCGCGCGGCCCCGCCGGCCGCCTCCCGCTTCGGGCTCGCGGTCATCGCGGGCTCCGCGCGAGGGCAGCGCTACAAGCTGCCTGTCACCGGTTGCGTCGTGGGCCGCCAGCGCGGCGCCATCCTGTTCGCGGACGACGCCTTCGTGTCGCCTCTACACGCCACCTTCCTGGTGAAGGAGGGCTCGCTGTACGTGCGGGACGAATCCAGCGCCTCCGGCGTCTTCGTCACGGTGGGGGGCACGGAAGCCCTCACCCCACGCACCCTCTTCAGCGCGGGCCAGCGGCTGTTCCGCTTCACGGGCCGCCTGGAGCCCCAGCCCCCCGTGACGGGACGGCCCACCATCTACGGTGCCCCGGTGCCGCTGGGGCAGGCCGTCTACGGGGTGGAGGAGATGCTCGTCGGTGGCCGGGCGGGACGCGCGGTGATGACGGCGGCGCCGCTGCTCACCATTGGCCTGGCCCACTGTGACTTGAGCTTCCCCGGCGACGAGGGCCTCGCGGGGCGCCACTGCGAGCTGTCCCCCACGCCCACTGGCGCCCTGCTGAGGGACCTGTCCGGAGGCCTGGGCACCTATGTGCGCCTCGCGAGCGGCGTCGAACGCCCCTTGCGTCCGGGAGACCGCGTCCGCCTGGGACAGCATGTGCTCCAGGTGGAGACGCTGGGCTGACGTGGGGCAGGCCGCCCGTCAGGGCGACGTGGGCTGAGCCACGGTGCCGCCCAGGCGCTGCTCGATGAGGGCCCGCGCCTTGGAAGCCGGCTGCTCACGCAGGTGACGGTTCCACCAGCCCCGAGCCTCGTCCTGGTTCTGCCGGTGCCAGTAGACCTCGCCCAGCTTCAGGGCCAGCTCCGGGTCACCGCTGCGACCGAAGGCCTCGCGATACTTCGTCGCCGCCAGGCCCACGTCCGCGCGCTGCAGGGCCTTGTCGCCTTCGCGTGCCAACTCCTGCGCGCGCTCGACGTTGCGCGCGCCCGAGACAATGGCCCGGTCGTAGAGCGGCACGTCGGGGCTCGCGCCCACCGCGGAGTTGTTGGCGCCCGCGGGCACCGGCGCATTCGTGGGCAGCGCGTAGGGCAGGTCCTGCGCGCCCCCGCTGCCCGCGCCCATGAAGAAGTAGTAGGCGAAGAAGCCCAGCGCGGCGACCACCAGCAGGATGGTCAGCGACTTGAAGAAGAACGCCACCCCGCTGCCGCCGCCGGTACCCGGCTGCGTGTGGACCAGCGAGTCCGTCTGCTCACGCGTGGCGGCCATCGCGTCGGCGTTCGCGGGCAACGGCTCGAGCACCCCCGGCAGGGCGCGCACCGTGGCCTCCATGGTCACCTCGTTGCCCCACCCGGGCAGCGTGGCATCCCGGACGTCACTCTGCGGACTGGCGGCGGACTTGCGCGGCAACGGCGCCAGCACCGCGGACGAGTTGGCCGAGCGCCGCGGCGCCGAGTCCATCCGGCGGCGCTCCTTGTCCACGGCCTGCAGCTCGGCCTTGAAGGCCTCTGCGGTGGCGGGCCGGTCCGCCGGGTTCTTGGACAGCGCCCGGAGGATGAGCCGCTCCATGGCCGGGGAGATTCGCGCATCCGGCCGGCGGCGCGTGGGCGGCGGCGGCTCCTCGGTGAGGTGCTTGGTGGCGAAGCCCACCGCCGAGTCCGACTCGAAGGGCAGCAGCCCCGTCATCAACTGGTAGAGGATGACGCCCACCGCGTACAGGTCCGAGCGGTGGTCGAGCTGCGAGCCCCGCGCCTGCTCGGGCGACATGTATTCGGGGGTGCCGCACACGAAGCCCGCGCGGGTGAGCGCCGGGCCGTCGTCCGTGGAGTCGGTGATCTTCGCGATGCCGAAGTCCAGCACCTTGACGAAGTCGGGCTCGTTGCGCCGCGGCTCCACCATGATGTTCTCGGGCTTGAGGTCGCGGTGGATGACGCCGGCGCCGTGCGCGTCCGACAGCGCGCTCAGCACCTGGCTGACGATGCGCACCACGCGCCCCTCGTTCAGGGGCCACTCGCGGCTGAGGATCTGGTGCAGGTCCTGCCCCGCCACGTACTCCATGGCGATGAACAGGGCCCCATCCTCGGCCTGGCCGAAGTCGAGCACGCTGATGGAGTTGGGATGGTTGAGGCGGCTGGCGGCCTTGGCCTCGCGCTGGAAGCGCGCCACGGTGCGCTCGTCCGACAGGAGCGTGTGCCGCAGCACCTTCAGCACCACCACCTTGTCCAGGGAGAGCTGGCGGGCGCGGAACACCTTGCCCATGCCGCCCTCGCCAATGAGGGCTTCGACCCGGTATTTGGAGGCAATCGTCTTGCCGACGTACTCGTCCGAATCGGGCGTACGCACGAGGGTCGCGCCACAGGCGGGACAGAAACGGGAAGATTCTTGGGCGTCAGCGCCGCAGGAGGGGCAGTGCAAGGAAACGATCCCCAAAGGGGTGGGACACCGACTTCATCACGCCGCTTGGGTAGGGGGCAAGCCGCGAGCAACGCAAGGCGAGCAACCGAGCCCCGGCCCTGGTACAACCCCTAGCCCTCCATGGACGCGATGGAATACTGCCCCCGCTGTGACACCGAAAATCCTCGGGACGCCTCTGTCTGCCGGGCGTGTGGCTCGCCGCTGCGCTCCGGAACGATGGTGATGGCCGTCGCCAGCGTCGCCTCGCGCCCGCAGGTCTCCATCCGCGTGGTGCGCGCCGATGGCGGCCCCGAGTCCGTCGTCCGCATGCAGCGCGACACCCTCACCTGCGGTCAGCAGGCGGACATCTCGCTCACGGACGACCCCTTCATCATGCCGCTCCAGGTCCGGTTCTTCTTCTCCGGCATCCGCCTGGCCGTGGAGGACGTGGGCGGCGCCAACGGCGTCTTCGTCCGCCTGCGCCAGGAGCGAGAGCTGTCCCCCGGCGGCGAGCTGCGACTGGGACGCCAGCGGCTGGTGCTGGAGCCCATTCCCACCGCGACCACCGGACCGGGCGCGACCCAGGTCTGGGGCTCACCGGATCCCGGCTACCGGCTGCGGCTGGTGCAGCTGCTGGAGGGCGGCCTGCGCGGCGGCGCCTTCCCCCTGCGCGAGGGCGACAACCTCCTGGGCCGCGAGCAAGGCGACCTCACCTTCCCCACGGACGGCTTCGTGTCCGGGCGGCACGCCGTACTGCAGGTGCGGCAGGACCGGCTCCAGGTCCGGGACGTCGGTTCGTCCAACGGCACCTTCATCCGCCTGTCGGGCCCCACCTTCGTGGACAACGGGGACCACTTCCTCATCGGCCGTCAGCTGCTGCGCGTGGAAATCCAGGCGCCCGCGGCCTGAAATGCCAAGGGCCGCACGGGGCATCCCCCGCGCGGCCCTCACTGCCTCGGCGCTCAGCCGTAGGACTTCTCCTTCTTCTCCTGCTCTTCCTTGCAGCGGATGCAAAGCGTCGTCACCGGGCGCGCCTCCAGGCGCTTGGGCGAGATGTCCTCTTCGCACCGCTCGCAGATGCCGAAGGTGCCGTCCTCGATGCGGACCAGCGCCTTTTCGATCTTCTGCAGCAGGAACTTCTCCCGGTCCCGAAGGCGGAAGACCATTGACTGCGCATACTCGGAAGACGCCAGGTCGATCTCGTCGGGGAGGTCGTCCGTGTCGAAACTGGACTCCTCCACCAGGGTCTTCTTGGCGCTCTCGAGCAGGCTCGCCTTGCTGTCCTCGAGCATCTTCTTGTAACGCTTGAGATCTTTCTGGTTCACAGCCTTCGCTCCAGTTCAGCGAGGTTTTGGGGCCCTGCACCCCAAAAAAAGGGCCCGAAAGCTTTATTCATGCCGTCTTCGGTGTCAAGCTGACCTCGGTATGAGCGAGAACACGAAGTTCGATCGGGAGTTCCTGCGCTCGGCCCTCTCGTTGGCCGGCAAGAACGAAGTCGATCACTTCCTTTATATCTGCGACACGCCCATTCCCGCTGAAGAGTTTCGCGGCCGGCCTGCTCGCAAGAAGCTCGTCTACGCCGTCACGATGCCCAAGCTGGCGGAGGAGCACCTCGCCAAGAAGGTCCGCGCGCTCGTCATCCCCGCGTACGACTACTCCCGCACTGAGCGCGTAAAGGTGGCGCTCGTGTCCGCGCTGTCCCAGGGAGCGTTCAAGGAAGGCGACCTGGTCCTGTGCATGACGGGCAAGGTGGGCCGGGCGCCGGACACGCTGATGCAGATGCGCATCGGCGGCTCGCTCGATGACCGCGTCGCCATCGAAGGCGTGAAGCTGGGTGACGAGTTCAACTCCCAGGTGGTGGACGCCCTCATCCAGTTGGCGCTGCAGATTGGCCAGGAAGGCTTCGAGGGCCACCCCATTGGCACCATCATCACCATTGGCGCCCACAACACCGTGCTGGAGAAGAGCCGGCAGATGACCATCAACCCGTTCCAGGGGCTCTCCGAGGCGGAACGGAACGTGCTTGACCCGAAGATTCGCGAGGCCATCAAGAACTTCTCCGTGCTCGACGGCGCCTTCATCATCCGCGAGGACGGCGTCGTCCTGGCCGCGGGACGCTACCTGTCCGCGGCGGATGAGGCCGTGAAGATTCCGCTCGGCCTGGGCGCGCGGCACGCGGCCGCCGCGGGCATGACGTCCACCACGGGCTGCATCGCCCTCGTCGTCAGTCAGACGTCCGGCGCGGTCCGGCTCTTCAAGGGCGGCAACATCGTCCTGGAGCTGCACCAGACGGCGCGCCGCACCTGAAGCCGCGCTCAGTCCTCCTGCGACTTCTCCTCGCGGTAGATGTCCGCCAGCGCGTGCGCGCGCTCGATTTCATCCCGAGCCGCGTCCACCACCAGCGCCTGGTCGAAGCGGGCCACGCGCTCGCGCAGGGCATCGGTGACGAGCCCGCCCACGGTGAGCCGCGCGGACGCGCTCTCCCGCTCGCGGCGCAGCTCCACCACGCGGTCTCCCAGCTCGCTCGCGGCCTCCAGCAACAGCCGCCCGTCCGACTCCGCCCGCTCCAGCGCGTCTCGCGTACCGGCCAGGAGGTCCTCCGCCTGCGCCTGGTCCTTCTCCAGCACGCGCACCGCCGAAGCGTCACCGCGCTCCTTCGCGGTGGCCCGCCGCGAGGTGAGCTCCAGCAACCGGCGCGCATAGCGCTCCTCCGCGCGCACCAGGTCCGCCTTGAGCGCCAGCAGCGTGGCCGCGGACTTGCGGACCTCGGCGGCCTGGCGCTCCAGGTTCTCGATGAGCTGGTCGAAGGCAGCCAGCGGGTCCGCTGGGCGTGACGGCTCCTTCTTTCGTCTCCTCAGCAGACCGAAGAACATGGGCGTGGGGCGCAGCCTACCCGAAGGGCCGGCACAACAGCCGCACGCGCTGCAACGCCGCCTGCGTGGCCTGCCCACCCGCGGACAGCGCGGACAGGTAGCGTGCCGGGGTCAATCCGTACACACCCAGCAGGTGTTGAAGCAGCAGCAGGCTCTCCGCCGCGCGCCGGTCCGCGGGGGCCAGCGAGGCAGCCTCCACCAGTGCGCCCAGGATGTCCGTCACGCGGTGCGCGAGGTCGGCCCCGGGCGGCGCGGCCCCGGGGGGCAGCGTGGGCTGCTCCGGGAAGAGCGCATCGAACGAAGCGTCCACCGCCACGGCCTGTGGCGCGGCCCGCCCGGCGGCGACAGCCTCCAGCGCCTCCAGGTGCGGCGTGAGCTGCTCCAGCGCATCGCCGCACGCCGGCACGTCACGCGGCAGCAACGTGCGCCAGGGCGTGTCGAACTCCGTGCGCGCCCACAGAATCTCCTCGTCGGAGAGGTGGTGGTAGAAGGCGCGGCCTCCGGCGGCCCGCTGCTCACGCACGAGGAGGCGCAGGTCCAGGTTCTCCTCGCCCAGCGACACGAAGCTCAACGCGATGTCCAGCGCGTCCATGGGCGCGCGCGTGCGGCGGATGAGCTCCAGGTCCACGCGGTCCTCGCCGTCGGTGATGAGCACCACGGTGGCCCGAGCGAGGTACGGGTCCCTCCCCTGCGCGGCACGGATGGAGTCGAACGCGGACATCAGCGCGAGCGTGATGTCCGTCTGCCCCTCCGCGGGTGAGTCGCGGAAGAGCTTCTCCAGCTGCCGGGTGGCCTCCAGCGCGGAGTCCACGCGCGCCAGCTCGGTGGGCACGTCGTTGAAGAAGCTGAAGTACAGCGGGTCGAAGTGCTCGCCCCGGCGGGCCTTGACGCGCAGGTTGTTGAGCTCCGCGATGACAATGGCATCCCGGAAACGGGCTCGCGCGCCGTGCATGGAGCCCGACGCGTCGCAGACGTAGACCCGCACCGCGGTGCGCTTCACCTTCCGAGGGCGCGGAGGCGGCTCGTCGTCCAGATACGCGCGCACCAACTGGTGACTGGCGGCCAGGTCGCGCAGCAGCATCCGCGGGTCCGTCAGGACGAAGTTGTGCACCTCATGGAGGCTGCCCGTCGTCTCGTACGTCATCGTCTGCGTCGGGTACGGGACGCGCCGGGGCACCGCCCGCGCGGTGCGCGTATCCGCCAGGACGATTTCCTCCGACAGCGAATCCTCGACGTCGAAGTAGCGGGCACAGCCCGCCGCCAGCTCGAACGTGGAGAGCTGCTCGGGCTTCAGTGAGAAGGCCAGGTCCGTCAGCAGCTCATCGGCCTTGGGCGGGCCAGGGACTTCGTCAGGCGCGGTGGGCGCCTCGCCGAACCAGTGCGACAGGCCATCGAGCTCCGCGCGCTCCATCAGCGACGACAGCTGAGGGGGGGCCGGCAACAGCGGCGTCAGCGCCGCACGCGCCGCGTCCGCCAGCGCCGCGTCCCCCGCCTCCAAGGCCCGCTCGTAGAGCCCCTTCAGCGAGCGGTAGGCCACCTGGGGCTCGCGCCGGGCCGTGTGGCGCACGTGCCGCAGCAACTCATCCATGGAGCGAACGGCCGGAACGGCCCGCACCCGCTCGCGGGCCTCGGCCACCTGACGCCGCAGCACCATGCCCCGCTCGCGGTCGTGGTCCGCGCCCAGGCGGATGAGCAGCTCGTGCGCCAGGTCCAGGTCCCTGCGCTTCTGCATGACGTCGGTGGCGTTGGCCCGGGCCCGCTCCGCGAAGAACTCCGCCACGGCCAGGCGAGCACTGGAGGGCACCTGCCGCGAGGGGCGCCCATCGGCGCGCCCGTAGATTTCCAGCGCCGCGTCGTCGTCCTCCGGCTCCGAAGAGGGAGGACGGGCAAAGAGGTCCGCCACCTTCACCACGCGCGCCAGTTGGACGAAGCCCTTCTCCAGCACCGCGACCGCGCCGGGAAGTGGCGCACCCGTGCGCCAGGCCCGCTCCACCAGCGGAAGGCACTGCTCCACCTCCGCGAGCGCTTGATGGGCCCTGTCGAGCAGCCCCTGCGCCAATGCCCCCGCCCTGCCCTTGCGCAGGCCCAGCTCCTTGAGGAGCCGCGCGTCCGCCGACGTGTGCACGCCGACCCGGTCCAGGTCCCGGTCCAGCGCGGCCAGCACCGGCAGCGCGACATCCTCGGGCCCGCGAGCACGGCGCCCCAGCAACGCCCACGTCCGCCAGTCGCCGCGAGCGGGCGCGGGCTGGTGGAGCGCGTCCAGCCTCCGCCGGAGGTCCGCGAGGCGCCGGGCCAACATGCTCAGCGTCCCCTCTCCGCTTCAACCTGTCGTCCTCGGCAAGGCCGGCTCATGGCGAGGACCGCCGAGCCAGCACCTGCCGGCTGAAGCGCCCGAAGTCCTCGTCGATGCCGCGCAGCTGTCCCTCCAGCTTTCGAGCCCCCTCCCCCAGGTCACCGGGCATGGTGCCCAGGAGCGCGAGGACACCCCGCAGGCGAACCAGCTCGCCTTCCTTCAACGCGAGCATCGGGAAACGGCTGCGCACCAGCCGGTCCACGGTGCGCTCGGCATCCGCGCGCTCCGTCATGGATTCGGGCGAGGGAAGCGACGTGAGCAGCTGGGTCAGCCAGCTCCGCAGGTATTTGACGCGCGTCTGGACGAACCCGAGCTCCGCCTGGGCCACCGCCGACCGCACGGCCTCCGACAGGAAGCCGGGCGCGGCGCCGCCATGGTTCGCGGCCAGCTGTCCATCCAGCCCCAGCAGCGCGGACAACTCTCCATCAGGCGCCTTCGCCGCGAAGTCGCCCCGGTAGAAGACGTAGGCGTCCCCGTTGAGCACCGACGTGGACGCGGGCGGCGGGCCGGGCACCTCGCGCGTGAGGAGCTGGGCATGCTCGCGCAGCCGGGACTCGATGACCTCGCGACACTCGGAGAACACCGCGTCGAGGGACACCCCCTCGCGCCGGAGGTTCTCCGCCACCGACTGCACCGCGCGCCCGTATTGCTCGATGCGTTCGAAGGGCGTGGAGGACAGCACCTCCCGGGCGTAGGCGATGCCCAGCGGGAGCAGCAGCTCCTGCTTGAGGCCCTGTTGCGTCGGGTCCAGAACCGCCAGGGCGTTCTCCAGCTGCGTCAGGCGGCGTGAATCTCCCGCCAGCGCTTCGAGCGGCTCCCGACGTCCCCGGGCCAGGTTGCCCTGGAACGAGAACACCGCACGCCGGCGCAGCGCGGACACGACCCGGCGCCGGACCTCCGCCTCGGCCGCGCGCAGGCGCTCCAGCGCGGCGGGTGCGCCGTCCGACAGCTGTCCCGCCAGCTCCCCCGTCTGGGAAAGCTCATCCTCCAGGTTGTCCGCCAGCCCGACCAGGCCCTCCAGCTTGAGCCCGTCCTCGAAGTCCACGCTCTCCGCGGACAGGGCAATCATCTCCAGGGCGCCGTCCA
>NZ_JABXEP010000225.1:0-8899 GCF_013372605.1 Myxococcus sp. AM009 | reverse complement strand
GCTCGCGGGCGCCTCCACCGGGGCGGGCGGCGGCACGTTCCGGCCCCGGGGCAGCAGCTCCAGCGCGTCCGTCCGGCTGACGACGGGGCCCTCACACAGGATGGCCAGCCGCTCCACCAGGTTGCGCAGCTCGCGCACGTTGCCCGGATAGTCGTAGGCGCTCATCACCGCCAGCGCGTCGGGGGACAGCGTCAGCGGCCGGCGTCCATTCTTCGCGCAGGCTTCGTCGAGGAACGTCTTGATGAGGTCCGGCAAGTCCTCGCGCCGCTCGCGCAGCGGGGGCGAGTGAAGCTGCACCACGTTGATGCGGTAGTAGAGGTCCTCGCGGAAGCGCCCGGCGGCAATCTCCGCCTCCAGGTTCTTGTTCGTCGCCGCGATGACGCGCACGTCCACCTTGAGCGTCTCCGCGCCGCCCACGCGCTCCAGCTCGCCCTCCTGCAACACGCGCAGCAGCTTGGCCTGCATCGCCTGCGGCATGTCGCCAATCTCGTCCAGGAAGAGCGTGCCCTCGTGGGCCAGCTCGAACTTGCCCCGCCGCACGCTCACCGCGCCGGTGAAGGCGCCCTTCTCGTGGCCGAACAGCTCGCTCTCGATGAGCTCGTGCGGCACCGCGGCGCAGTTGAGCTTCACAAAGGGCTGCCCCTTGCGCTTCGAGTGCTGGTGCAGCGCCCGCGCGATGAGCTCCTTGCCCGTCCCGTTCTCCCCCGTAATCAGCACCCGGCCCTCGGACGGCGCGGTGCGTTGGATGAGCGAGAAGATGCGCTGCATGGCCGGCCCGCTGCCCACCATGTCGTAGCGGCCCAGCTGCGCCCGCAGCTCCTGGAGCTCCGCCATGGCAGCCTGGTGCTTGAGCACGTTGCGCAGCGCCACCAGCAGGCGCTCCCGGGCAATTGGCTTTTCCAGGAAATCCCTGGCTCCCAGCTGGGTCGCCTTCACCGCGGTGTCAATGGTGCCGTGCCCGGACATCATGATGACGGGCAGCTCCGGCTTCAGCTCGGTCAGCTTCGCCAGGGCCGTGAGGCCGTCCATGTCCGGCATCTTCACGTCCATCAGCACCGCGTCCACGGGACGGGCGCTGACGACATCCAGGGCCACCTGCCCGCTGTTGGCCAGGTGTGTCTGGTACCCCGCCAGTTGGAGCGACTGGCTCAGGGTGAGGAGGATGTTCTTCTCGTCATCGACGATGAGGACGGAGGCGGGCATGACGGGCTTTCCCCGAGGCGGGCCATGGGGCGCGCCACACGCGGGTCAATCGTGACAATCTCACGGAAAATATTTGGACATTCAAGGGTTTCGGCGGCCGGAGGGGTGTCCAGGGAGGGACAAATGTTTTGACTCACCCCCTCCACTGAGACTACACGCCACCCACTACCCCGCGGGCGCGGGCGCGTTTTCGACTACAGAATTCTGGAGGAAATAATGCGTCAGATTTCCCTATTGGCGGGGCTCTCCCTCGCCGTCGCCATCATGGGCGGCTGCACCCCTTCCTATCCGAAGTGCAATGAGGACGAGCACTGCGCGGAGAAGGGCGAGGTTTGCGTCCAGGGCCAGTGCCAGGAGTGCGCCACCGACGCCAACTGCCAGGAGGGGTTCACCTGCCAGGCGAACAAGTGCGCCCCCAAGCCGCCTGAGTGCACCACGGACAGCGCCTGTGGCAGCGGCCGCATCTGTGAGGCCGGCAAGTGCGCCGAGGCCCAGTGCCAGGAGGACACCCAGTGCCCCGGCGGCGGCAAGTGCGAGTCCGGCCGTTGCCAGGCCCCCGAGAACACCTGCGCGTCCAGCGATGACTGCGGCGAGGGCCAGGAGTGCCAGGCCGGCCAGTGCGTGACGGCCTCCGTGGACCGCTGCGACTGGAGCCCCGTGCCGTTCGGCTTCAACGAGTCCGGCCTGTCCGCGGACGCGCAGCAGCGTCTGTCCGACCTGGCCCAGTGCCTGAAGAGCGCGCCGGGCCGCGTCACCCTGGCGGGCCACGCCGACGAGCGCGGCACCGAGGAGTACAACCTCCAGCTCTCCAACCGCCGCGCGGCGTCCGTCAAGCGCTACCTGACGGACCTGGGCGTGCCGGCCAGCCAGCTGGGCACGGTGGGTTATGGTGAGAACCGCCCGGTGAACACCGCGTCGTCCGAAGACGCGTGGTCCGAGAACCGCCGCGTCGAGTTCCAGCGCTAGTCTGAGGTAGGCTGCGCGGGTGATGGCCGTCCAAGAGCCTGAAGCGCGTCAGTCCTATCTCGTCTTCGCCTGTGGCAGCAGCTGGTATGCGGTGCCCGCGGAGAGCGCGGCGGAGGTGGTCACCTTCCCCGAGCTCACGCGGGTGCCCGGCGCTCCAGCCCACCTGCTGGGCGTGTTCGCGCACCGGGGGGAAGTCATCCCCGTCGTGGACATGGGCCTGCTGGTGGGCGGCGTCAGTCAGGGTTCCCGGAGGGCGGTGCTGGTGCGCCTGCCACGAGGGACCCTGGCCCTCACGGCCAGCACGGTGGCCGGCGTCTCTCCGGTGACGGGCACGCTGGAGCCCCTGGGCCCCACGGGCGTCCACGTCCACCTGCGCGGCCCCGCCAAGAGCGGCCCCCGGGACGTGGCCGTCATCGACCCGGAAGGGCTCTTCGACCACCTCAGTCAGGGGACCTGAGGCATGGAGCCGCCGGGCCACGTCCGGGGAATGCTCCTGTGTCATGCCGGTCCCCACCGGCTGGCCTTCCATGCGCACGAGGTGGCCTCCATCGCGTCGCCCTCCGGGCACGCGGCGGCCTCCGCGCGCCGGGCCTTCCATGAGGCGGCGGGGGCCGCCCGGGTGCTGGTCTCCGCCTCGGGCGGGGCGGTGGGCGTGGACGCCTTGGAAATCGACGCCGAGTCGCACCGGGTGCTGTCCGCGCCCCCGGTGACGGTGCGCGCGTCGGGCGGCAGCCTCCAGGGCTTTGTCCTGGCGCGAGGGGAGCTGTGGCCCCTGGTGGGACTGGCGGACTTCGAGCGCTTCCTGCGCGGGCATCCAGGGGAGGGCGCATGACGGTGCCCGTGGGTTTGAGGGGCCTGGCGCGGTGGACCGCGCGCCCCGCGTTGTTGGGCAGCTCCCTGGGCACGGCGCTGGTGCTGCTGCACTGTCAGCTCACCGACACGGTGCCCGAGGGCACCTGGGGCCCCTTCCTGTTGCTGGTGGGCGTGGCGCTGTCGCTGGCGCTCTGGTTCACCGGCGTGCACGGCCGGCGCGCGCTGCGGGTGCTGTATGCGCTGGGCGAAGGGCGGCTGCCGTCCACGCACGAGGCCCTGCTCAAGGCGCTGCTGGAGGCGCGCTCCTTCCCGGAGCGCAGCTTCGCCTTCGTCCTCCAGTGCTGGCTGCTCGCCTCGCTGGGCGTGGCGCTCGTCTTCGTCCCGCTGGTGGGCGGGACGTGGATGCTGGGGATGCGGCTGGCGCTGATGGGCCTGTTCCTGGGGCCGCTGAGCGCGCTGTTCGTCTATTTGATGGTGGCTCGCCGCGCCCGCAAGGCGGTGGAGCTGGTGGCGGCCCAGGGACTGTCTCCGCTGGAGGTGGTGGCCACCGCGCCGCCGCGCCGCCTGCACATCCGCCGGCGGATGGTGCTCTTCACGGCCATCGCAGTGCTCAGTCCGTCCTTCTTCATCCTCGACGCGTCGGTGACGCGGGCGATGGACGCGGTGGACGCGATGGTGGGCGCGCCGGACCACGTCCAGCGCGAGGTGGCGGGGCGGGCCAGTGAGACGCGCGGGCTCGCGGTGGCCGGGCTGGTCGCGGTGCTGGTGATGATGACGGCCTACGTGGGCGGCGCCGTCATCGCCGAGCCGCTGCGCTCCATCACCGAGGACGCCACGCGCATCGCCCAGGGCGACTTCCGCCCGCCGCGCATCATCGCCGCGGAGGACGAGGTGTGGGCCACCTCCGCCGCCTTCGCGCAGATGCAGACGCAGCTGGGGCAGGCGCTCGCGCAGCTGCGGCGCGCGGGCCTCCAGATTTCCACCACCACCGAGCAGCTGGTGGCCACGTCCGGTGAGCAGGAGTCCGGCGCGGATGAGCAGTCCGCGTCGCTCAACGTGACGAGCGCCACCACGGAGGAGCTGGCGCGCTCGGCGCAGCAGATCGCCGGCAACGCGGAGTCGGTGTCCGCCATCGCCGAGACGACCTTCGCCGCCGCGCAGACGGGACAGCGGGGCGCCGCCGCCTTCCTGGGCGCGATGCAGCGCATGAAGGAGGACAACCAGGCCATCGCGGACGCGGTGGTGCGGCTCAACAAGCGCGTGCAGCAGATTGGCAAGGTGGTGGAGTTCATCAATGAGATCGCCGACAAGTCCGACCTGCTGGCGCTCAACGCGGAGCTGGAGGGCACCAAGGCGGGCGAGGTGGGCCGGGGCTTCTCGCTGGTGGCCGCGGAGATGCGGCGGCTGGCGGAGAACGTCATCCGCTCCACCAAGGCGATTGAGCAGCTCATCGCGGAGATTCGCGACGCGACGCACGCCGCCGTCATGGCCACCGAGGCGGGGCTGAAGACGACGGACGCGGGCACGGTGCTGGCCGCGCAGGTGGACGAAAGCCTGAGCCTCATCCTGGAGCTGGCCCGGCAGACATCCCACGCGGTGCGCAGCATCTCCCTGGCCACGCAGCAGCAGCAGACGGGGACGGACCAGCTCGCGGCCGCCATGGGCGACATCCTCCGCGTCACCGAGCAGAACTTCGCGGCCACCAAGCAGATGGCGGCGGCCAACGGCGACCTGTCCACCCTGGCGCGTGATTTGAAAGACGCGGTGGAGCGCTTCAACGTCGGGCCGGGAGGTGACGCGTGAGCGCGCAGAAGGGCCCCAGGCGGGCCTCCTTCAGCCGGCACCTCATGGCGCCCGTCCCGCTGGCCAACCTGGTGGGCGCGGCGCTCAGCCTGCGCTTCGCCTCGCTGACCCTGGCCGAGCCGCTGGCGGGCCGGATGGACGTGCTGGGCATCCTGGGTGGCGCGCTCTGCGTGACGGCGCTGGTGTCGGGGGCCGCCGTGTCCCTGGGACGGCAGCGCACCTTGCGCGGGCTGGAGCGTGGGGACGTGCCCACCACGCCCCAGACGCTGGCGTCGGCGGTGGCGGAGGTGACGCGCGCGCCGGACGAGGCCTTCCTGGGCTCGCTGGGGCTGTGGCTGGTCACCACGCTGGCGCTGGGCGGGTGCATGTGGCTGGGCGTGGGCGTGGAGGTGGCGGTGGCCGCGCGCATCGCCGCGCTGGGCCTGCTCTTCGGGCCGCTGACCGCGCTGCTCGTGTACTGCCTCGTCGTGCTTCGTTCGCGCAAGGTGGTGCTGTGGCTGGCGGAGCTGGGCATGACGCACGCGCAGCTCATCGAGGCCATGCCCCGGCGCGCGGAGCTTCGCGCGCGGCTGGCGGCCTTCGCCTTCGTGGCGGTGGTGACGCCCGCGGTGCTGTCCGCGCAGCTCGCGTCGGCGCTGAGCAACCACATCTTCACCCGGCTCATGGCGGAGCGGGACGTCGGCCGTCAGCTGGTGCTGGCGCAGGAGCTCCGGGTCGAGGCGCTGACGCAGGGCGGAGGCCTGGTGCTGCTCGTCTTCGCGCTGGCGCTGACGGCCGCCTACCTGGGAGGGACGATGCTGGGGCGGCCCCTCCGGGAGCTGTCGCGCGAGGCGAAGCGCATCGCCGAGGGTGACCTGGCCAGCCCGCGCGTGGTGCCCGCGGAGGACGAGGTCTGGGACGTGTCCGCGGCGTTCACCACCATGCGCGCGCACCTGGCGGACGTGATGTCGCAGCTGCAGCGAGCGGGCGCGCAGATTTCGGCGACCACGGAGGAGATCCTCACCACGTCGGGGCGCTACGAGGCGGGCGCGACGGAGCAGGCCAGCTCGCTGGACGAGACGAGCGCCACCACGGAGGAGCTGGCGCGTTCGGCGCGGCAGATCGCGGAGAACGCCGGCTCGGTGGCGGAGATTGCCCAGCGCACGCTGGGCGCGGCGCAGCAGGGGCAGGGGAGCGCGGAGGACTTCCTGGGCTCCATGGCGCGCATGCGCCAGGACAACAACGCCATCTCCTCCGCCGTGGTGCGGCTCAACAAGCGCGTGCAGCAGATTGGCAAAATCGTCGAGTTCATCAACGGCGTCGCCGACAAGTCGGAGCTGCTGGCGCTCAACGCCGAGCTGGAGGGTACCAAGTCCAGCGAGGTGGGCCGGGGCTTCTCGCTGGTGGCCGCGGAGATGCGGCGCCTGGCGGAGAACGTGCTGGAGTCCACGAAGGAGATTGAGGGCCTCATCGAGGAGGTGCGCGAGGCCTCCGCCGCCGCGGTGTCCGCCACCGAGGGCGGCGTGCGCGCGGTGGAGACGGGCACCACGCTGGCGCAGCAGGTGTCCGAGTCGCTGCGGCAGATTGTCGACCTGGCCGGGCAGACGTCCTACGCGGTGCGCAGCATCTCCCTGGCCACGCAGCAGCAGCAGCTGGGCACCGACCAGCTCGCCGACACGATGGCGGACATCCTCCGCATCACCCAGCAGAGCCTCAACGCCACCAAGCAGGTGACGACGGCGAACACGGACCTGCTCGTGCTCGCCAGGGACCTGCAGGGCGTGGTGGAGCGCTTCCAGATTGGCCAGGAGCCGCTGGGGGAGGACGGCGGGTGACCCCGAGCGAGCGCCTGCTCAGGCAGTTCCGGGACCTGGTGACGGTGCGCCTGGAGCGCATCACCCGGTCCTTGATGGAGCTGGAGTCCGGCGCCAGCGCGGAGGCGGGGCGGGGCGTGCTGCGGGAGCTGCACGGCTTGAAGGGTGAAGCCCGGATGATGGGCTTCGATGACGTCAACGTGCTGGTGCACGAGATGGAGGAGCTGGTCCGTTGCACCGAGCCCCTCCGCTACGCGCTCTCACCCGTGTCCACGGATGCGCTGCTGACCACGGCGGACGCCGTGCTCGTGTTCTCCGGGACGCAGGTCGCCGACGAGCCGCCACCCTCGGTGGAGCGGCTCGTCGCGTGGTTGCAGGAGTGCGTCCGCTCCGAGTCGGTGCGGTTGCCGCCTGGGCGTCTCGCGCCCGCGGCCACCGCGAGCCCCGAGGCCGCCGGCGGCGTTGGGACCCCAGGGGGCCCATCCGCCTCCGTGCAGGCGAACCCGGGGGCTTCTCCGGGGCGGCTGTTGACGGTCCCCGTCGCGGAGGGGAGCCGGCCTCACGTGCCTTCACCGGGCCGGACCGCGATGCCGAGCCTCGTCTCTCCGCAAGCCCCCGGTACCGCGGCGTCCTCCGGAGCGGGAGCCCGGGCGACGCCCTCGGCTCCGACGGCGAAGGGGGCCAACGGCCTCACGGCGCCCCGGCAGCCCGAGCCTCGACCGGACACCGCGGTGCGCATCGGCGTGGAGAGCCTGGATTTGCTCACCAGCGCCGTCACCAACCTCACGCAGGTGGCGCGTCGCCGGGAGCTGGCCAATGCCCGGCGCCTGGCCCTGGCCCGTGAGCTGAGCCAGCTGGCCCGCGAGGCGGAGGACCTGGGGCCCGCGGGCGCCGCGCTGGCGGCCCGGCTGGGCTCGGCCAAGGAGATGGCCGCGGTGCTCCACCGCGAGTCGAAGCTGCTCTCCAACGCGGAGCTGCGCGACCTGGGCATGCTGGTGGAGGAGGTGCAGACGCTGCGCATGCTGCCGCTCTCCGTCCTCTTCGAGCCCTACCCCCGTATGGTGCGCGACCTGTCCCGCGCGCTGGGCAAGGAGGTGGAGCTGGTCGTCGACGGCGAGGACACGCGCGCCGACCGCGCGGTGGTGGAGGCGCTTCGTGAGCCGTTGATGCACCTGGTCCGCAACGCCCTGGACCACGGTCTGGAGACGCGGGTGGACCGCGTCACGGCGGACAAGAAGCCGCGTGGCTGCCTCACGCTGCGCGCCGCTCGGGAGGGCAACCGCATCATCCTCCGCGTCGAGGACGACGGCATGGGCGTGGACCCCGTCCAGCTCCGCAAGGTGGCCGTGCGCCGGGGGCTGTTCGACGAGAGCGCCGCCAACGCCCTGTCGGACGCGGCGGCCCGCGAGCTCATCTTCCTGCCGGGCTTCACCTCGCGGGACGTCGTCACGGACCTGTCGGGCCGGGGCGTGGGGTTGGACGCGGTCCGCGCCTCCATCCAGGCCCTGGGCGGCGACGTCGGGGTGGAGTCGGCGCCGGGCTGGGGCACCATCTTCGAGCTGCGCGTCCCTGTCTCCCTCACCGTGGCCCCGCTGCTCTTCATCCAGGTGGGGACGGAGACGCTGGCCCTGAGCGCCACCCACGTCTCGCGGGCCCTGAAGGTGGACACGGCGGACCAGTGCGAGGTGGCCGGCCGCCCGTCGCTCCTGGTGGAGGGCCGGGTGCTGCCGCTGGCCCCGCTGTCGTCACTGCTGGGGCTGGGGCCTTCGCGGCCCGCCCTGGAGGGTGAGCTGGCTTTGGTGGTGAAGAGCCAGAGCGGCGCGGCGGCGCTGGTGGTGGACCGCGTCCTGGAGGAGCGGGTCCAGGCCATCCTCCCCTTGAAGGGCATCCTGGGCCGCTTCGGCCACCTCACCGGGGCCACGTCCCTGGCGGATGGGCGCCTGGCCATGGTGCTCTCGGCGGCCTTCCTCACCGCCAGCGCCCACCATGGCAATGCCCTGCCGCGTCCGCCCCCCTCGGTGGCGCCTGCCCCCGAGGCCCGGCGGCGCCGCATCCTGGTGGTGGATGACTCGCCCCTCACCCGGGAGCTCATCGCCAACCTGCTGGAGGCGGTGGGGTACGACACCGTCATCGCCTCGGATGGCGCGGAGGCCCTGGAGGTTTTGGATTCTCATTCCGTGGACCTGGTCGTCACGGATTTGGAGATGCCGGGGGTGAACGGCCTGGAGCTGGCCCGGCGCCTGAAGGGGCACCCCGTCCATTCGAGGCTCCCCGTCGTCATCCTCACCACCCGTGGAGGGGAGGAGGACCGGCGGCGGGGG
>NZ_JABXEP010000224.1:0-9036 GCF_013372605.1 Myxococcus sp. AM009 | reverse complement strand
TTCACGGGGTGGGACGGCGGGGAGGGTTGGAGGGGCGAGGCCCAGAGCACGAGCCGGGACAGGCCTGGCGGGTAGAGTCCCGAGTCTTCCTGCTCGCGGGACACGAGGTGGTAGATGACGCGCGCGTACCGGGCCCCCGCGGGGAGAGGGACGTGACGTGTCTCTCCTGGCAGCAGGCGGGTGTCCTCCACCGCGCCCAGGTGGGGCAGGGGCTCATGAGGCCACTCCCGGACCTCCAGGCGGCGGCCGAACGTGGCCACCGTGCGGGAGGATTCGAAGAGCGGGTCCCCGGAGACGTCCACGCTCACCCAGCGCATGACGTCACCCGAGGGAAACGCATGGCCCACCTCGCGTGTGGAGACACGGAGGGACGCGCCCGCCTGCTCCACCCGGAGCGCGGCCTTGAGGGACTCGGTGCGCCGCGTGCCGCCGAAGCCATGGTTGCCCCGGGGCATGTGGCAGGACGTGCAATGGCGCGTGTCGCCGCTCTGGGTCTGCCAGCGGCGCCACTCTCCCACCGTGTCCTGTTGAAGCTGCGTGGGCGACAGCCGCACTCGCTGGCCCGCGCTCGTCACCACGGGGAAGCCGAACTGGTGACAGCCCGCGCAGGGCATTCCGGGCGCTTGGCCTTCGTTGCCCGTGGGCGCATGGCAGCCGGCGCAGGTGACGCCGTGTTCCTCGGGCGGGCTGTCCTTGGGGAGCGGACCCCGCTCCAGGTTCCGAGCGAGCGGCGCGTGACATTGCACACACCAGCCGGGCCGGTCCTCCGTCAACGCGACCTGGAAGACGTCATCCGCGCGGGCCGTGGCGTGCCCGCTGAGTCGCCAGGCGTCCACCTGGACGGCGTGGCATTCCGCGCAGCGCTGGACACGCCAGTCCGGCAGGCCGTGCGGCGCGGGCCCCACGTCCATGCGCGCGGTGCCCTTGGGAAAGCGCGGCGTGGGCGCCGTGGCCAGCAGCGAACAGGTGAAGAGGACGAGCACGGACACGGTGGCTCCGCACTGTAGGCGTGATGGGAGGCGCGGGGTACAACTCCTCACCCATGAGAGCCTATGAAATCCAAGCGGGGTTTGGGTTGGACAAGCTGGTTCAGGTCGAGCGGCCGGACCCGACGCCCGGCCCCATGCAGGTGCGGGTGCGCGTGAAGGCCACGAGCCTCAACTCCCGTGACTTGATGATGGTGGAGGGGCGCTACAACCCCCGGCAGAAGCTGCCCCTCATTCCCAACTCGGACGCGGCGGGCGTGGTGGATGCGGTGGGCCCGGGGGTGACGCGGGTGAAGCCCGGCGACCGGGTGATGAGCCTCTTCGCCCAGGCCTGGCGCGCCGGGGAGCCCACGCGGGCGGCGCAGGGGAGCACGCTGGGAGGACCGCTGGACGGTGCCCTCGCGGACACGGTGCTGCTGCACGAGGACGGCGCGGTGCCCACGCCCGGCTATCTCTCCGATGAAGAGGCGGCGACGCTGCCGTGCGCGGCCGTGACGGCGTGGAGCGCGCTGGTCACCCACGGGGCGCTCAAGGCGGGAGACACCGTCTTGCTTCAGGGCACCGGTGGCGTGTCCACCTTCGCGTTGCAGATCGCCCGGCTGATGGGCGCGAGAATCATCATCACCTCCAGCAGTGACGCCAAGCTGGCGCGCGCCCGGGCGCTTGGCGCACATGACGGCATCAACTACGGGACGACGCCGGACTGGGACAAGGCGGCGCGCGCGCTGACGGGCGGCGTGGGCGTGGACCACGTGGTGGAGGTGGGTGGGGCGGGGACGTTCGAGAAGTCGCTGCGCGCGGTCCGGCCCGGCGGAACGGTGTCTGTGATTGGCGTGCTCAGCGGCGGCGCGGGGTCGGTGCCGCTGACGCCCATCCTCATGCAGAACCTGCGGGTGCAGGGCATCTTCGTGGGCCACCGCCAGAGCTTCGACGCGCTCAACCGGGCCTTCGCGTTGCACACCGTGCGCCCGGTGGTGGACCGCGTCTTCGAGTTCTCCGAGGCACGCGCGGCTTTCGAGCACCTCAAGAGCGGGGCGCACTTCGGAAAGGTGGTCATCCGGGTCGGGTGAAGCAGCGCTCGCGACCAGAGCTGCTCATACCCACCGTGTGCGCAGGTTCACTTTTGTGGACGTTCTTGTATTATTTCAATGTCGCTTCAGCGGCAGAGGGGGAGTCCACATGGTCGCTGGCAAGATCATCAAAGAGGTCGTCAAGGTCATTGGTAGCGGCGCGGCTTACGACGCCATCAAGGGAGGCGCGAAGGCGGTCGCCGACAAGGTCTGGGAGGGGCATGACCCGAACAAGCGCCCTTCACCGCAGCCCGCGCCGACCCGGCCGAAGCCTCCGGAGGCCAAGCAGCCACCGGGCAAGATGCCCAAGGCGGGGCCTCGTACCAAGCCGTAGCGCCGCACCTCGCCCGGGCACCGGATTTTACAGCCGGTGCCTGGCGGGAGGTCATCGAAGTCGGGCCCTGGAGGTCGCTCCGGGGGCCTTGAATGACGGCTCAGGAGCCCGCTTCGTGCGAGCCTGGGTCGGACGAGGAGGCCGGGCGGGCCACGTAGGAGACCTGGGGCCCGCCAGTCCGTGGTGAACGCGGCCCCCCGCGGCCCTGGGACTGGCGCGGCTGCCGAGGGCCACCCTCGTTGCCGCCGTTGCCCGGACGGGATTCCCGGACGGTGTTCTGCGCTGGGGCGCCGGGCCCGGACCGGGTCTCGACGACAGGCTCCGGCCTGCCAGTGCCGCGCCGCTCGTTCCGGTCGGCGCGAGCCCCACCGCCGCGAGGCTCCCCCGGGTTCCTCGGTGAGGCGAAGGTGTCGCCGCGAGGCTCGTTTCGTGACGGACGGCCATTGTCGGACGCACGCTGCTCAGTGGGGGGCGCGCCCGGATTGCCACCGCGCGAGTTCGAGCGGGGCGGCCGCCCATTGCGTTGTTCGTTCTGGCGCGGGCCTCCTGAGGGCGCGCTGTTCGCGAACCGCTCGTTCGGCTGGGAACCGCCCAGGCCTCGGCCGTTCGCGCGCGGTGCATTCTGGCGCGGGCCGTTCTGGAGCGTGCCGTTCGCACTCGGCTCATTCGAGCGCGTGCTGCCCTGCGAGTTACCATTCGCTCGCGGCGCATTCGAGCGCGGGCCGCCCTGGGCACCACCACTCGCACGCGGCTCATTCGAGCGCGGGCCGCCCTGTACGCCACCACTCGCACGAGGCTCATTCGAGCGCGGGCCGCCCTGTGCCCCACCACTCGCACGCGGCTCATTCGAGCCCGAGCGCCCAGGCGCAACGCCGCCCGTCCGCTGCCCGTTCTGCGGCGGCCGAGCGCCATTGCCGTTGCCTCCGCCCCTCGGCGGGGGGCGGCCTCCGCCGAAGCCCCGATTGCGCCTGCCCCGAGGCGGAGGCGCCGCCACCGCGGGCTTGCCACGCTCACCGCCACCCTGCCTGAGGACCAGCGCCTCCAGCTCCCGAAGCTCGGCCTCGGCGGCCTCTTCGGGCGTCATGTCGCGCTGGGGAGCGGCGGCTTGCTCGACCGGCGCGGACGGCGGTGGGCTGAACTCACCTCGGCGCTCGTCACCCTGGGGCCGGAACCCCTGGCTCCGAGGCCCTCCACGCCTGTTTTGACGAGTCCCCATCCGTCCGCTGCCCGACGGCACGAAGTCCGTGGTGAGCTCCCGGCGCACATAGGCATTCCAGATTTCGCTCGTGTCGCCCGCGGCGTCATACAGCCAGGGCGCGGTGTTCGCGAGGAAGTTGCGGACGCTGTCCAGGTCGCGCCGGAAATAGAACTCCGCGCGGTTGTTGCGAGCGGCCGCCACCGTCTGCGGGAAGTCGATGATGACCGGCCCCGCGTAGCTCATGAGGATGTTGTACGGGGACAGGTCGCCGTGGATGAGGTCGGCGCACAGCATGTTGATGACCTGCGCCCGAAGGTCCACGTAGAGGGCGTGCGCGTCCTCGGGGGTGGCGGGTGGGGCCTCCACCATGCGCGGGGCCGGGTGGCCCTCAGGGTCCAACACCACCTCCATGAGGAGGATGCCCTCGTAGAACAGCACCGGCGTGGGCACGCGCACACCCTGGGCGTGCAGCTTGTAGAGCGAGTCAGCCTCCGCGCTCTTCCAGGCGTCCTCGGCGGCGTTCTGGCCGAAGCGGCTGCCCTTCTCCATGGCGCGGCGCGTGCGCGAGTTGCGCACCTCGCGGCCTTCCCGGTAGCCCACGTTGTTGCGGAAGTTGCGCTCGTGGCGCTCCTTGTACAGCTTGGCCGCGACCACCTGGCCGGCATGCTGGACCAGCCATACCTCGGCCTCCTTGCCCGTCTTCAACTGGCCGATGATGGCTTCGATGATGCCATCGGCCAGGAGGGTCTCTAGCGAGTCATTCATTCCGACGCGGGGTTCCAGTGGGGGCCGGGCAGGATTGGCGGCGTAGTCGCAAGCGTGCGGGCGGCCCTGTTCGCGGCGCACGGCAGTATGTGAACATCTCGTGGGCCCTTCTTGCTACCAACACGGTGCGGCAAGCAGCCAAGAAGGCTGGCGGAAGGCTCGCTAGCAGTTTGCCTCCTGGGGTTCCAGGGTAGCCAGGGCTTTGAAGGCGCTGGGTGGGTCATCTTGGACCGTGCCCTGGGGCTGATTCCAGGCCATCCCCACCGGCCGCGTTCGGCAGGGGACGGAGGCCACCCGCCATGGCGGGTGGGTTGGGGCGCGTGCTGATGCTTGGACCCGAACGAGGGAGCGCTACGATGCGCGCCGTCCAGGGAGGGGTTCATCATGGCGACGAAGTCACGCAAGACGGCTGTTGCGAAGAAGTCATCCCGGCGTAGCGCGACGCAAAAGAAGGCCACGCCGAAGAAGGCTGCCGGCAAGTCGCGCGGCGCGAAGAAGGCCACCGCGAAGAAGACGACGGCGAAGAAGGCGGCGGCGAAGAAGGCACCCGCGAAGAAGACGACGGCGAAGAAGGCCACCGCGAAGAAGTCCCCCGCGCGGAAGGCGGCGACGCGGCGGACGTCCGCGACTCGGCGTGAGCGGCCCGCGACAGGGTCGCCCTTCGTCGAGCAGGTGGAGACGACGTCCGCGGGGTTCCAGCCCCTGGCGCCCGTCCACGCCGCGGTGGACGAGTTCACCAGCTCCGGCAACGAGGTGCTCGACATCTTCCAGCGGTATGACCGCGACCGGACCGGCACCATCGACCGTGCGGAGTTCGCGCGCTTGCTGGAGGCGCTGGGGCAGAACATCTCCGACGAGGAGCTGGAAATCGCCGTCGACATCGTCGACACGGACCGCACCGGGAAGATCTCCTGGAACGAGTTCAAGGCCTGGTGGAACAGCCGCTGACGGTTCGCCGCAACACCGTCCTGGTCCGCGAGCGCGTCTGGCATGATGCGCTCCGAGCGGACCTTCATTCTCGTGGCAGGGGCAAGGGTGGCTGACCTGGCGTCAAGCGCACATGCAGCGGTATTCGAGCACTCGCGGGATGGGGTGCTCGTGCTGGATGCTGGGCAGCGCATCGTGGAGGTCAACCGCGCCGCGGAGCGCATCTTCGGGCCGCGTGGTGGACTCGTGGGGCAGCCGGTGGGGCTGCTCCTGCCTGGCTGGCGTCCTCCCGAGCCACGCGCTCCCACCGACGCCGCCCTGCGCGAGACGGAGCTGGCCGGGCAGCGTCCAGGCGGCGCCGGCCCCGCGCACTACCTGCGGGTGGTGACGCTGCCCCTGTCCGGAGAAGGTGACGGGGGCTGGGTCCTGCAGCTCCATGACATGACGGCCCGCCTGGAGGTGGAGGCCTCGCTCCGGCAGCAGAAGGAGTTCTTCGAGGCGGTGGTCATCAACAGCCCGGTGGCCATCATCACCATCACCCGTCAGTTCCGCGTGCTGTCGTGGAACCCGGAGGCCACGCGCCTGTTCGGATACTCGCCAGCAGAGGCGCTGGGCAAGCACATCTTCGAACTGGTGGCCACCGAGCCCACCGTCCTCCCTGAGGCGGAGCAGGCGTCGCGCGAGGTCGTGCAGCGCGGGCGGCTGCGCTCCGTCACCCGGCGGGTCCGCAAGGATGGCAGCGTGGTGGACGTGGAGCTGCGGGCCCTGCCGGTGTCGGTGGGCGGACGGCAGCTCGGCTTCATCGCCATCTACCACGACATCTCCGACCTTGAACGGGCGCGCAAGGCGGCGGAGGCGGCCAACCAGGCCAAGAGCCTGTTCCTGGCCACCATGAGCCACGAAATCCGCACGCCGATGAACGCCATCATCGGCATGACGGGCCTGCTCCTGGACCGGGCGCTGACGGAGGAGCAGCGCGACTTCGTCGCCACCATCCGGCAGAGCAGCGAGGCGCTGCTGACGTTGCTCAACGACGTGCTGGACTTCTCCAAGATTGAAGCCGGTCGCTTCGAGGCGGAGCTGCGGCCCTTCGACCTGCGCCAGTGCGTGGAGTCCGTGTTGGACTTGATGGCCGTGCGCGCCAGTGAGAAGGGGCTGGACCTGGGGTGTGACCTCGCGCCGCGGCTGCCGCAGATGCTGGTGGGCGACGCGTCGCGCCTCCGGCAGGTGCTGCTCAACCTGGTGGGCAACGCGCTCAAGTTCACCGAGCACGGCGGCGCGGTGGTGAGCGTGGCGGGCTCGGCCCTGGGCGGCGCGGAGGGCGCGGCGGACTGGGAGCTGACCTTCAGCGTGCAGGACACCGGCCCCGGCATCCCCGAGGACCGGCGCACGGGGCTGTTCCAACCGTTCAACCAACTGGATGCCTCCGTGTCACGGCGCTTCGGTGGCACGGGGCTGGGGCTGGCCATCTCCAAGCGGCTGGTGGAGGCCATGGGCGGCACCCTCTGGGTGGAGAGCGAGGGCGTGCCCGGACAAGGCACCACGTTCCGCTTCACCCTGCGCGCCCAGGCGGCGCCACAGGCCTACGCGGTGCAGCCGCGCCAGGAGCAGGGGCTGCTCCAGGGCCGGCGCGTGCTCATCGTGGACGACAACGCCCTGTTCCGGAGGTTGCTGGGCCGGCAGCTCCAGTCGTGGGGCCTGGTGCCCGTGGAGTCCGCTTCGGGGCTGGAGGCGCTCGCCCAGTTGGAGGCGGGGGCTTCGTTCGACGCGGTGCTCATCGACCACCACATGCCGGGGCTGGATGGCACCACGCTGGCCGAGCGCATCCGGCAGCGCGAGGAGACGCGGGCACTTCCCCTGGTGCTGGTGTCGACGCCGGGCCGACGGGGCAATCCCCCCGAGGGCCTGTTCGCCGGCGTGTTGTCGCGCCCGCTGAAGGACTCGCAGCTCTACGACGCGCTGGTGTCGTGCTTCTCGCAGCACCTCCCCCAACTCCCGGAGACTCGGCAGACGCGGCCCTCGCGCGCGGGGCCCTTTCCAGGGGCGCGGCCGGGGGACACCGTGCCGCTCGACATCCTCCTGGTGGAGGACAACGCCACCAACCAGAAGCTGGCGCTGCTCGTGCTGGAGCGGCTCGGCTACCGCGCTGACGTGGCGCTCAACGGACGTCAGGCGCTGCAGGCGTTGTCCCAGAAGCGCTACGACGCGGTCCTCATGGATTTGCAGATGCCGGAGATGGACGGCCTGGAGGCCACGCGCCGCATCCGCCAGGAGCTGCCACCCAAGGCGCAGCCCTGGGTCATCGCCATGACGGCCAACGCCATGGACTCCGACCGGGAGCAGTGCTTCGCGGCGGGCATGGACGACTTCCTGGGCAAGCCCATCCGCGTGGAGGCGCTGACGGCGGCGCTGCTGCGCTGCCAGCCCCGGCGTTCGGACGTGGCGCCGGAGCGGCGGGTCGCGAGCGAGACGGTCGCGTTGACGCCGCTGCAGACGGTCCTGGAGGGTCTGCCGGACGCGGCGCGCATCCCGGGCCTGGAGTCCGCCGCGCTCGCCCGGCTGTGGGCGGAGCTGGGGGCGCAGGCGGCGCAGATTCTCCCCGAGCTCATCGACACCGCGCTGCACAGCATGCCGGCGCTCCTGGAGGACGCGTACTCGGCCCTGGTGCGTGGGCACGCGGACGACCTGGGCCGGGCGGCGCACACCCTCAAGTCGAACGCGGCCTGGTTTGGCGCGAGCGCGCTGGAGTCGCAGGCCCGCGACATTGAATTGCAGGCGGACACCGGCCGGCTGGAGGACATGCCCGAGCGGCTCGAGCGGTGCCAGGCGGAACTGGAAGTGACGCGGCTGCTGCTGGGCCGCCTGCGTGACAGCGTCCTGGCCCTGTCCGGCGCCTGACACGCCGCGGGTGGGGCGGCCCGGATTGCGCGGCGGAGGCGCACGTCGGCGGTGCGCGACGCCCCGTCCGAGCGTTATCTCTCCAGATTCATTCGCGAATGTCACCGAGGAGATGCAAAGCACATGGCCCGATTCGACTTCGACCTGTTCACCATTGGCGGCGGCTCTGGCGGTGTGGCGGCCAGCCGCAGGGCCGGGGCGCACGGGGCCCGGGTGGCGGTGTGTGAGGACCGCGACGTGGGCGGCACGTGTGTCCACCGCGGCTGCGTGCCCAAGAAGCTCCTGGTGTATGGCGCGCACTTCCGGGAGGAGTTCCAGGACGCGGAGGGCTACGGCTGGACGGTCCAGGAGCCGGCGTTCAACTGGAGCAAGCTGCTGGCCGCCAAGGACAAGGAGTTGGACCGGCTGCGTGGCGTGTATGGGCGGCTGCTGCGCGACTCGGGGGTGACGCTGCTGGAGGGGCGCGGGCGCGTGGTGGACCCGCACACGGTGGAGGTGGCCGGAAAGCTGTACACGGCCGAGCGAATCCTGATTGCCACGGGCTCGCGGCCCTATCTCCCGCCCGACATCACGGGCATCGAGCATGCGGTCACCTCCGATGAGGCGCTGTCCTTCCCGGAGCTGCCACGGCGGCTGGCCATCATCGGGGCCGGGTACATCGGCGTGGAGCTGGCGGGCGTCTTCCACGGGCTGGGCTCCCAGGTGACGATGTTGATTCGTGGCGCCAGCGTGCTGGGCGGGTTCGATGAAGACGTGCGCTCCTTCCTCACGGAGGAGATGCGGAAGAAGGGCATCGAGCTGATGACGGACACCTTCATCCGGGACATCGAGAAGCGCGCCGAGGGCGGGGTGAGCCTG
>NZ_JABXEP010000223.1:0-9082 GCF_013372605.1 Myxococcus sp. AM009 | reverse complement strand
CCCGAGGCTCCCGCCACCCCGCCCACCAGGCCCGCGCCTGGCTACACGCTGTCCTTCCTCGAAGCCGCGTCGCCCTCGGGCTGTACCTGGATTCGCCATGAGTCGGCGGGCACACGCAAGCCGCTCGCCACCGTGGACGCGGGGTGTGAGCGGCTCAAGCTGGCCTGGGGGCCGCGTGGCCGGCAGGGCCTGGTGGTGGACCGGGGCAACGGCGAGCTGCCCCCGCGCGCCTGGCAGGTGGACTTCGAGTCCGGCCAGAGCACCCGGCTGCTGCTGCCCGAGCTCGGCCACACCGACACGCTGGGCTTCGACGAAGCGGGTCACGTCGTCGCGCTGGTGTCACACCTGGAGGACCTGCCGCGGAAGATGGACAGCGGCCGTGAGTACTTCCTCTTCGACGGCAAGCGCTTCTTCCTCCCCGAGGCGGACGGCAGCCCGGGCCTGGCGCACGCGTACCGCCACGAGGCCGGCCAGTGGAAGCACCTGGAGACGGTGGCCACGCTGTACGAGATGGACGGCGCCCTGGGCACGGAAGCCCTGACCACGGCCAGCCGGCTGACGTCCTCCACCTTCAGCCAGGACGCGGACCGGCTCTCCGAGTCGGCGCTGGAAGAAGGCAACAAAGACGCGGCCCGGCTGGACGCGGTGGTGAAGGACCGGGGCCACACGGCCTACGGAATCTGGGTCTCCATGGAGACGCACCAGGGTCCGCTCTATGCCTGGGAAGCCGCGGGCGAGTTGCCCACGCTCATGCTCCCGCTGCGCTGGGAGGTGAACGACCGGCTGGTGGAGCCTGAGCAACTGGCGCTCGCGCCCACGTCGGCCGTGGCGCTGCGGATGCGCGGACGCCTGCTGCTGGTCTCCGCCGAGCAGGCCGCCCGCGTCTACGACGCGAAGACGAAGAAGCGCATCGCCGCGCTGGAGAACGTCCACGGCGCGCGCTTCTGGCCCCAGCAGCGGACCGTCACCGCGGCGGCGCCCACCACCGCGGTGACGGCGCCGTAGCGCCCCGCGCTACTTGCCGAAGCCGGTGGCCGCGCCCACCACCGCCACCACCGCGTAGCCTGCGAAGAGCAGGCCGCAGGAGAGCAGCGGCACCGCCAGGGCCCCCAGCACCGCGGTGCCCCAGGTCGTGCGGTGCATGCTCCGGTACGCGAAGATGCGCAGCCCCAGGGCCCATAGGGGTGCGCCATACATGCCACAGAAGGGAATCAGGCCCATCAGGTAGGGCGACATCGACAGGGCATTGGCGCGCAGGGTGACCTCGAAGGGCTGACCGGTGCCGTCCATCCGGAACACGACGTGGTCCAGCGCGGCGTTGATGAGCGCGACGAGCATGCCCATGACGGGCGCCATCACCATCATCGCCCCGAACACCCCAAGCCCGACCAGCCGGAGCCCGTGAGCGGAGACGTTGTCGCCCTCCGTCATCGCCGACGGGATGGCGAGGAGGATGGCCAGGTAGACAAGCGCAGTGGTGAAGGAGGCGGCCAGGTTGGACAGCGCCGCGAACCCCAGGGAGCTGCCCACCGAACCCACCGGCCGCGCGCGCTCGAAGGTGGCCGTGGGGCGCAGCATCACCGCCACACACGTCTGCCAGTACGCCCGCGGCGTCCCCAGCTCATCGCGCCGGTCCCACGGCAGGGCATCCGCGGGCACGCGGTCATGACACGCGGCGCACAGGGGCTCGTCTCGCGCCCCCTTCCGCAGGCACCGCGCGCACGCGAAGCTGCCGCACCGGCCACACGCATGCAGGCTGCGCAGCTCCGGGTGGACGGCACACACGGGGTCGGCGGAGCCTGGCGTGGCCTCCTGCAGCAGAGACGCGCCGCACCACGCGCAGCTCTGCGCGCCTGGGACGACAAAGGACTGACAACGGGGACACGGGATGCGCATACGTGCCCCCATCCTCGCATGGGTGCGCGCCGGGACGCCCCTGCTGTCGGAATCACGCTTTCGCGCCCCCAACGGCGCCTTAAGGGAAAGCGCATGCACCTGCCCGGCCTCGTCTCCCTCCTCCTGCTGTCCTCGCCCGCCCTGGCCGCCGAGCCCGCGGCGCAGGACCCGAAGGCGCTCGAAGCCGAAATCCAGCGCGACATGGAGGCCTTCGAGAAGAACCTGGACCGCGGCACGCCCATCCCCTGCGGCCACCCGCCGATGCGCCCCGAGCGAATCAGCGGAGAGGACCTCCAGTTCGACCCTGCGCGGCTCGCTCACCTCGACGAGGACGAGACCACCTACATGCTCACGTGCACCTTCAAGCTCAACGGGAAGGTCACGGGCTGTCTGATGCTCAAGCCTGCACTGAGCCTGGACGCGAAGAACCGCGAGCTCGTCAAGCAGTGGCGCTTCAAGCCCGCCCACTACAAGGGCAAGCCCATCGCGACGACCTGCACCCTGTTTGGCAAGGTGACGCCGCGTCCGACGAAGTGAGCCCGCTCCGCCGGAGGCCTGCGCTCCAGCGGTGACGCTCACTTCCCCGCGGGCACCAGCCCGTGGTCATCCGGCACGGGGCCGCTGGCGCCCGGAGCCTCGGGGACGTCGGGTGCCGGGGCCACCACGGGCTTCGGCGCCTCGCGCGCCCGCTTCGCCTCACGCAGGGCCCTGGTGGCCGCCGCCTTCCGGCCCAGGCGCTGCTCCCGCTTCGCCAACGCCTCCCAGAGCTCCGGCGCCTCCGGGTGCAGCGCCACGCCCGCGCGCAGCAGGCCCGCCGCCACCGCGGTGGACTCCGCGGTGAAGAGGCGCTTCAGGAAGCTCCGGGGCGCGAGCGCCAGGACGCCCTGCGGCGTGGCCACGGCCTCGCGCAGCTGCGGCAGCACGGACTCCTCCGGGTTCGCCGCGAGCAGCGCCTCGGCCAGGGCCCAGCGCGCATCCAGGCCCCGGGGCTGCAGCTCCACCGCCCGCTCCAGCCAGCGCCGCCGCGCCGCGGGCTGCCTGCGCCAGGCGAAGCCCTCCGCGATGCGCAGCAGCTCATCCGAGTAATCCGGATGAAACCCCGGCGACGCGGCCACGGACTCGCGCAGCGCGGCCCAGTGCGCCTCCGGGTTCTTCTCCTCGTCCAGCCGCAGGCGTTGAAGCGCGGGCAGCCGCGCGCGCTCCCAGCTCGCGGCCAGGCGGAGCACGTCCGCGCGCAGCGGCTCGCCGATGCGCTCCGCTTCGGGCACCTGCTTCGCGTCACCCGCGGCCAGGTAGTCCTCGAAGAACGCCAGCGGGCCTTCGAGCGTGTAGGCCTTCAGCCGCTCCGCGCCGTGGACCTTCTCCAACGTGCGGGCCATGTGCGCGCCCACGCGGATGAACAGGGCGCGCGAGCGTGGGTCGTGCCCGCTTCGGACGCGCTCCAGCGCCGCGCGGGTGTCCCGGCCAACCTCCTTCCGGTTCAGCATCGCGGACACCTGGGCGAAGGCGCCGGGCAGGTCCGTCTCCTCCGGCAGCACGCCCGGGCCGCGCGTGGCCCACTGGTGATAGGCCAGCCCATAGCTGGCGACGCGGGTGAGCCCTTCGTGCACCACCGCGTCCACCGGGTCCGCGACGTAGGCCTCGCGGCGGGTGTCGCCCTCTTCCAGCACCTGCTCCATCAACCGGATGGACAGCCGGCGCATGCGCCGCGCCTCGCCCTCCACGTTGGAGGCCAGGGCAATCACCGTGTCCTCGGCGGGGAGCATCATCAGCATCGTGGTCGTCTCGGGCTGACCGCCCGCGTGGGCCACCACGTAGTGGCCGCGCAGCGGATACGTCGCGAAGCCCATGCCGTAGTCAGTGAGGCGTCCGTCGGTGGTGGCCATGGACGTCTGCATGCGGCCCATCGTCTCGCGCGACACCAGGGTGTGCGCCAGCACGGCGCGGCCGAAGCCCAGCATGTCCCCCACGGTGGCGCGGGTGCCACCGCCGGCGAAGCGGCTGGACACGTCGAGGAAGCGCGACGGCTTCAGCGCCGTGCCCTGGACGCGGTAGCCCTTGGCCTGGTGCGCGTCCCGCGTGGCGGTGATGTCCAGGTCCGCGTTCGGCATGCCCGCGGGCTTGAAGATGTGCTCGCGCAGGTAGTCGCGATAGGACTGGCCGGAGGCCGTCTCCACCGCCGCGCCCAGCAGGTTGTAGCCCCACGTCGTGTACAGGTAGCGGGTGCGCGGCTCGAAGGCGAGCGGCTTGCCCGCGAAGACGGCGATGGCCGCCTGGGTGCTCATCGCCTTCGTGTTGCGGGTGGACGCCACCCCGTCATAGGTCGGCACGCCGCTCACGTGGCCCAGCAGGTCGCGCACCGTGACGGGCCACTGCCTGGCCGGATAGTTCGGCACCAGGGTGGAGATGTCCGCGTCCAGACTCAGCTTCCCCTGCTCCACCAGTTGCAGCACCGCCACCGCCGTGAAGGACTTGGTGACGGACGCCATGCGGTACGTGGTGCGCGGCGTCGCGGGCAGCTTGCGGCCCACGTCACGGTAGCCATAGGCGCACACCCAGCGCTCCGCGCCGCGGCTCACGCCCACCGACAGCCCCGCGACAGCCCCCCGCGACAGCTCGGCCCGGACGACCGCGTCCAGGGCGCCGCGCACGTCGTCGGAGAAGGCCCGAGGGGACTGCTCGGCGTCGGCGCTGACGGCCTCGCACACGGGCTCCAGCGCGGCCCGAGGCGCCGCCAATGACACGGGCCCCGCGAGCCCCAGGAGCACCGCGGCGCCATACCGTACGAACGCGAGTCTCATGGCGTGGCCTCCGCGGTGGGCTCGGACGCCCCGGCGGGCGCGGCGCCCGCCCCCGGCGGCATGGGCATCAACGCCGCGACACCGCGCGCGGGCGGCGGCGTCTCCACGTAGGCGCGCAGCAGCGCGTCGGTGACCAGGTGCCCCAGCACGTCCAGGCCCGCGCCGCGCGGGTGCACCAGGTCGTCATGCATGTAGCCGGACGCGTGGAAGCGCGCGAGCGCGCCCGCTCCGCCCATGGCGGCGTAGAAGTCGAAGAAGGCGCACCCTTCGGCGAGCGCGACCTCCCGCTCGGCGGCGTTGACCGCCTCCAGCGAGGGACGCTGCGACAGCGCCTGGGCCTTCGCGCCGGGCCCCTTCACCGCGTCCATGGGCCCCACCAGCAGGCACGCGCTGCCGGGCGCCGCCTCCCGGGCGCGGCGGAGCAGCGTCCGCAGGTCCGCGCGCAGCTTCTCCATGTCCAGGCGCTTCCATTCGATGCGCTTGGACTCGTTGCCCCCCAGGAAGAAGACGAGCAGCCGGGGCGCGCGCTCCGCGAGCTGGGACGTGAGCGTGGCGCCGTCCATGCGCGCATAGAGGCTCGCATCCGACGAAGGCACGCCCAGCGTGTCCAGGACGATGCCGGGCCGCGCGTGCTGCAACACCACGCCCTGCACCACCGCGCCCTGCCGCTCGGCCACCACGTCCAGCGTCTGTGCGTCCTCGGGCAGCTCGAAGTGGGTGGCGCGCGACGCGCCGCTCCCCGTGGGCTCGGTCCGCGCGAGCACCTCGCCGCCGCTGGAGATGCTGAGCGCGCCCGCGCCTGGCACGTCCAGCCACCACAGCGTGCCGCGGGGTTCGCCGTCCAACTTGAACCGGCTGCTCGCCTTGGCGCGCGTGGCCAGGTGATACACGCCGGTGATGCCGAAGGCGTGCGGGGGCGCGCGCAGCTCGCCCAGGGTGCGCGGCTGCCAGCCACTGCTGCTGGCGCTGGTGCGGCCTCGCCCGCCGTAGGGGGCCATGCGGTCCACCAGCAACACGCCCCGACCCGCGCTTCCGAACGCCGTGACCAGGTCGTCGCGCAGGACGTCCACGATGCGGTCCCCGGCAATCAGCGAGTTGCCGAACGCCTCGATGACCACGGGGCGGGTCGCGGTCCCCGAGGCCAGCGCATCCAGCGAGGCGAAGAAGGGCGCCAGCGCCGTGCGCGCGCAGCCATTCCCCAGGGGCGCCACGCAGGGGTCTTCCACGCTCGCCCCGGGCGCGCCCAGCTTCTCGGCCAGGGCCTGGAGCTCGGCGGTCCGCTCGGGGCGGACAGGCCGCTGCCGGCGAACCTCTGGCGCGGGCGGCGGCTCCACGGGGCGCGCGACCGGTGCCTCTGGCGCGGAAGCAGGGGGTGTGGCGGCGCGAGGCGAGGACCCGATGTCACAGGCGGTCAACAGGCCACCGAGCAGGACCGGGAACCAGGTCCGCCGGCCGCTCCGCCCGACTTCCGAATGCGTCATGTAGGAGGCAGCGTAGACGAAAGCCCCTGCGTGCGCATGTTCCCGGCCGACGGCTCCCCGCCTGCTGGCGGAGCAGCCCCAAAGCCCGCACTCCGCGTTCGTGGCCGCGGTGGAGTGGATGCCCGTGAGTCAACGGAAGTTGCGGGAGAAACGGCCCGGCGCAAATGCAAGGTCAAGCCCCGAACATCCTCCCTTCACATGCGACCGAGATACCCCAAATTATCCGCTCCCTCTTATGGAGAAACGGAACAACAGGGTCGCGAACTGGACGCGGTTGCACCGCCGGTTTGGCGACCACGTGCGCAAGCTCCGGACGTCCCGGGAGCTCACGCAGGAAGCGCTCGCGGAACGCAGCGACCTGTCCGTGGACGCCATCCGCCGGATTGAGCGCGGTTCGTTTTCTCCGTCCCTGGACACCCTGGGCAAGCTCACCAAGGGGCTCGACGTCTCCTTGAAGACGCTCTTCCAGGGCTTCGAACGCGAGCGCTCCAACGCCGTGGCGGAGATCTGCGACTTCCTGTCCGTGCGCTCGGGCCGCGAGGTCGAGCTGGCCTGGCGCGTCATCCAGGCCATGTTCGAGGAGCGCTGAGCCCGCTCCCGCCCCGTCACGCTCTCATCACCCTGCGCAAGTACACCTGGATTCGCGGCCCATGAAGGGCCGTGACCTGGCTGTCTTTCACAGGAGCAATCATGAACACGCTGACGAAGTTCCTCGCGGGTGCCTCCTTCCTGTTCGCGCTCACCTTTGCCCCTGGCGCGCAGGCGCAGCAATGCTACGAGGTCTGCGACTGCTCGAAGCCGTGCAACACGCTCTGCATGGATGGCGACGAGCGCTCCAGGTGCGGGACCGCGGGCCTCTCGTGCGTCGGCAACTGCGCGAAGAGCGACCCGCGGGCCTCCGCGGGCCACAAGAAGGCGTCCGACGGCGCCGCTCCGGCATGTGACCAGCAGCAGGACGACAAGGCCTCGGAAGAAGCCGAGAGCTGAGCCGCACAGGGGTTCCCAGGGGGTCAGGACACGCCCACCCGTCCTGGCCTCCGGGGCCGCCGCCCACTCGCCGAGTCCTTTTGAGAGCACGCCGACCCCGGTGGTAGCGTGCGGCGCCTGATGAACGCGCTGATGAATCGAATCGCGAGCCTGCTGTGGACCCTGGCGGTCCTCGTGGTGGTGGGCGGCGTCGGCCTGTGGGCCTACCGGCACGCGCCGCTGGGCGCCGCCATGCTCCTCCAGGAAGGCGGAAGCTACCTCCAGGGCGTGCTGTCGCCGCTGCTCGCGGGCAGCGTGGCCCTGGCGTTCGGGCTGAGCTACACCTCCGGCGTGGTGGCGCGCCGCGCCCGGCACCGCGCGCCCCGGCCGAAGCCCCTGCCCAAGGGCCCCAGCATCTCCCCGCTCGAGGTGCTCACCCACGACACGGCCACCGCCGTCAGGACCCTGCTCAAGGACCTGGGGCAGCGGCTGCGCCGCATCGCCGCGAAGCCGGACCCGGACATCATCGCCTTCATGGGCCAGTTGATGGACGGCGCCATCCGCCTGGGCGCCAGCGACATCCACATCCATCCGCTGGAGTCGGGCACGCGCATCGCGTTCCGCCTGCACGGCGTGCTGGAGGAGGTGCTCTCCTTCCCGCGCGAGCACCACTCGCGGCTCATCAACCGCGTCAAGGTCCTCGCCAGGCTGGCGCTGTACGACCTGGACAAGCCCCAGGACGGGCACTTCCCGTGGACCACGGACGACGGGCCCGCGGACATCCGCGTGTCCATCCTCCCCACCAACCACGGCCCCGCGGTGGCGCTGCGCATCGCCCGCACCGGCGTGCGGCTGCCCCAGCTGCCCGCGCTCGGCTTCCCCGACGCGTTGCTCGCGAAGTACCAGGAGCTGCTCGCGCTGCCGCAGGGCCTCGTCCTGGTGGCCGGCGCCACCGGCAGCGGCAAGACGACGTCGCTGTATGCCTCGCTGGGCCACATCCAGCAGTCGCGCGGCGAGCTCACGCGCATCGCCACCATCGAAGACCCCATCGAGTTCGACGTCCCCCTCTTCGCGCAGACGCAGGTCAACGCCGCGCAGGGCTTCACCTTCGCGCAGGGCCTGCGCGCCGTGCTGCGGCAGGACCCCAACGTCATCATGGTGGGTGAGATTCGCGACTCGGAGACGGCGCGCACGGCCATCCAGGCGGGGCTCAGCGGCCACCTGCTGCTCAGCACCATCCACGCCAACTCCGCCGCGGGCGGGTTCAACCGCTTCATCGACATGGGCGTGGAGCCCTTCCTGCTCGCCTCCGCGACGGTCGCCACCCTCTCGCAGCGCCTGGTGCGCAGCCTCTGCCCCCACTGCCGCGCCCCCCTGCCCCTGACGCCCGAGGAGGCGGTGCGGCTGGACGCCGCCGGAATCCGGCGCGGGAACTTCTTCGGCCCCGTGGGGTGTGAGCGCTGCGAGGGCAGCGGCTATCTGGGCCGCACCGCCATCTACGAGATGCTCGTGGTCTCCCAGGGCATCCGCGACGCCATCAACGCCAAGGTGCCCAGCTCCCGCATCCAGGAGCTCGCGGTCCAGGAGGGCATGGTGCCCCTGCTGGCCGCGGGCGTCGAACGCGCACGCACGGGCGACACGTCGCTGCGCGAAGTGTTCCGCGTCGTTGGCGGCTGAGCCCTCTCCCCAGGAAGCGACCTCACGTGAACACCCCTCCCTTTCCCCGCGGCCCCGTCACGGAGGCGTCATCCGACAACGAGGCCTGGTCCCAGTCGTTGATGGGGCGCACCGAGGAGCTGGCCCACCTCCAGGCGCAGACGCCCCAGGAAGCCGAGCCCGCCGAGCCGCCCACGGCCCAGCCCGGGCCTGGGGTCGCCGGGGCGCCCCGGAAGCGGACCTTCCAGGCGCCGCCACCGCCGCCTCCGCCCAGCCCGCTGG
>NZ_JABXEP010000222.1:0-9162 GCF_013372605.1 Myxococcus sp. AM009 | reverse complement strand
CCACCCACCCCGCCCGCCGCCGAGTGCACCAACACATGGGCGCCTGGGCGCGGGTGCGCCAGCTCGAAGAGCGCGTAGTACGCGGTGAGGAACACCGTGGGGAACCCCGCGGCCTGCTCCATGCTCAGCCGCGCGGGCAAGGTGAACACCTGGTGACGGGGCACGGTGACGTGGGTGGCGTACCCACCAAAGCGCGTCACACCGAACACCCGCGCGCCGGGAGCCAGGTCCTCCACCCCTTCGCCCACGGCCTCCACCCGGCCGGCGAACTCGAAGCCCGGGGTGATGGGCCACCCCACGTACTCCGTCGCGGAGGCGTACAGCCCCATGCGAATGACGCAGTCCGCATAGTTCACCCCAATGGCCTCGGTGGCCACCCGGACCTCCCCGACTCCAGGTGAAACCTGATTCACCTCTTCAAGGTGGAGCTGCCCGTACCCACCTGCCTTGCGGATGACGACCTTGCGTGCGCGCATACCCCGTTGAGTACCACGCGACGCAGCGCGACAACGTCCATGCACGTCCACTCGACGGAAGACGCTCGCGGGAGATGTCTCTAGACTGTGTATCGCGCTCGAGGACAGTTCCTGTTCCGGACGCGCTCTCCAAAAACAAACATAGGAGCATGCCCATGCGTCTGAGGCCTTCGCTGTATCTCGCGAGCACGCTGCTGCTTGGCATCACCACCGGCTGCGGCGAGGACTTCGCGGCCCACGAGGAGGCGCTGGGCGAGGTGGAGGCCGCGGCGGTCTCCACCTCCGGCGCCACCACGCACTTCCGCAACTGGCTGTCGTCCAACGGCTACAACAGCTACGACTTCGTCCGCGCGGACCTCAAGGGCGGCAGCTACGGCGGCAAGGCCAGCGCCTCCGACACCGTGACGAGGCAGCCCGTCATCTTCATCCACGGCAACTCGGACAAGGCGGTGGGCTCGGGCGTCTTCGGCCAGACGGGCTGGACGAACTCCATCGAGTACTTCCACTCACGGGGCTACAAGACGAGCGAGCTGTACGCGACGACGTGGGGCCCGGCCAACGCGCTCCAGTCCGCGAACCAGTACCACTCCAAGCAGAACGTGATGAAGGTGCGCAAGTTCATCGAAGCGGTGAAGGCGTACACCGGCGCCTCGAAGGTGGACATCATCACCCACTCCATGGGCGTGACCCTGGCGCGCAAGGCCATCCTCGGTGGCACGGCCCACGACGCGGCGGACGGCGGCAGCTACAACGTGGGCGCGTCGCTCACGTCCTCGGTGGACACCTTCGTCGGCATCGCCGGCGCCAACCTGGGCCTGACGTCTTGTTACATGTCCGGCCCGTCGACGCCCACCTGCGGCGCCACCAACGGCCTGTACCCGGGCTACCTCTACTGGGGCAGCGTCACCGGCCGCTCGGCGTACCTCAATGACCTGCGCTCCAGGAGCGGCTACGAGGGCGCCTACCGCTACGCCCTCTACTCCACGGCGGACGAAATCATCGGCTACGACGGCATCGTCTACGGCGAGTACACGTCGCGCATCCCCGGGCAGACGGGTGAGAAGCGCTACACCGGCTACCCCTACGGCCACTTCAACTCGAAGGACCTGACGGCGGAGGTCCAATACGGGATGGTGGTCAACCACACCATCCCGTAACCGGCTCCACGCGGGCGCCTCCACCCGCGCATCCGGGGTGGAGGTGCACCGGGCAGCGCGCTACGGCTGGGGCAGCACGCCCGGCGTCGGCTCGCCTTCCTGGCCCGGCGTGGGCGGAGGCAGACTGTCCGGCGTGAGCGGCTCGGATGCCGGCGCGGGCGGAGCCTCCGGCCGCGGCGCCTCCTCCTCCGCGGGCGCGGACGGCGCCTCGATGCGCTCCGCCGCCACGTCGCGGACGAAGGCGAAGGCCGCCTCGTTGAAGCGCTCCGCGCAGTCGAGCTGCACCGTGTGCCCGCACCCCTCCAGCGCCACCAGCTTCGCGCCGGGGATGTGAGACGCGCCGTACTCCATGATGCCGCGCGCCTCGCCGCCGTGGAGGAAGGGGCTGGGGATGAGCCGGTCATCCGTGCCGTAGATGATGACGGTGGGCACGGTGACGCGGTGCAGGTTGCCGCGCACGAAGTCGTTGTTGGACAGGCCCCGCACCGTGCGCACGTTGGCGTAGGCGTAGGCGTCGAACTCGGGCGACTTCGCCAGCCGCACGCGCTCCTCAATCAGCCACTCCAGCTCTGGCCGCCAGTGCATGAAGTTGGCCTGGCGCACGCTGCCCCAGATGCTGGCCTCCGGCGCGCTCTTGATGAACTCGGAGCTCATCACGCGCGCGAACCACTCCTTCTCCCGCCAACTGAACTTCTCGAAGCCGGCGGGCGACGCCAGCACCAGCCCACTGAGCGACGCCGGGTAGCGGATGGCGAAGGAGAGCGACGTCTGCCCGCCCATGGAGTGGCCGGCGAGCACGGGCTTGTCCAGGCCCAGGGTGTCCACCAGCTCCAGCACCGCGTCCGCCATGGCCTCCATGGTGTACGGGAAGCTGCCGGGCTTGTCGGACTTGCCGTAGCCGGGCAGGTCCACCGCGATGACGCGGTAGCCCTGCTGCTGGAAGGCGTCCAGCTGCGCCCGCCAGAACTTCAGGTACGAACCCAGGCCGTGGATGAAGACGACGGCCTTCGCGTCCGGGCCGCTGCCGGGCATGTCGACGTAGGCCATTTCTGGCACCACGGCCATGCCGTACTGGTTCGCGGTGCGCGGCAGCGCCAGCCGCTTCACCGGCCAGGGCTGCTTCGAGCCCTCGGAGGTGTAGTCCAGGTCCTGGAAGGAGAGCGCGGGCTGCTGCGCGAACGAGCGCACGCAACCGCCGGAGGAGAGCCCCGCCGCGAGGAGCAGGGCCGTGAATGCGCGGGAGGTGCTCATGGTCAGAACGCGTACCAGGTGAAGGTGGTGAAGACGGAGAAGGGGTTGGTCCGGATGGTGGGCGAGCCCTCGTAGAAGCTGCCCCGGAACAGGTAGCCCGCGTGCAGTCCGGCCGTCATGAGGTAGCGGATGTGGTAGCGCAGCTCCGCGTTGACCTCGGTGCCAATGTACCGGCCGCGCTCGACCTCGGGCGTCCACCGCGCGGGCGTCGCGTCGGAGGTGGCGGTGCCCACGCCCAGCTTGAGGTTCAGCTTGTTGGGCACCATGTCCCACGCCGCGGTGGCGATGGCCGCGCGCATGCCGTAGCCCTGGTTGGAGATGTCCGTCACCGCGCCCGTGTAGTTGTTCACCGTGCTGGTGAACGGGAACAGGATGAGCATCTTGTGGTTGAACCACACCGCGCCCGGCAGGCCGTACTGGTTGAGCGTGAAGGCGCCGGTGTAGCGGCTGTCGGAGAGGTCGCTGTCACCGGTGGTATACATGCCCTCCAGCGTGAGCATGTCCGCGGACCCGCGGCCCCACTGGTACATCAGCTCCAGGTTGGCGGAGAGGCCGGAGATGGTGAGCTCGTCCAGGGCGGAGCGCTCCGGGTCGTCGCTGACGTACTTGCCGCCGTTGTACATGACGAAGCCGGACGCGCCGAACCGGCCCGTGCGGAAGTCGATGTTGTGGTTGAAGTTGGCGCCCGCCCAGAAGACGTTGCCCGTGGGCCGCGCGATGTCGAAGCGCGCCGTGCCCGTGAAGGTGTTGAGGCCCGTGGAGGACGGGCCGCTCTTCACCAGTCCCTCGAAGGCGTAGGCGTCCCCCTTCGTCTGGTCATTGAGGAACCACAGCGACAGGCCCACGTTGGTGTTGGGCCGCACCGGGTACACGTAGTCACCGGTGATGAGCCAGATGTACTTCAGGCGCGGGTCGTTGCGCGTGGCCTTGTCTGCCTGCGCGGTGCCCAGCGGCAGCAGGCTCAGCTTGGCCAGGCCCTTGTAGCCGCTGAAGAGGGAGAGGCCCGTGGCGTCGCTGCCCAGGAAGCTCATCTTGTAGCCGGTGCGGGTGATGTCCGACAGCGGCGTGCGCGTGGGGTCGTAGACGTTGTCGTAGGCCGGCTGCGTGCCCACCAGCAGCGTCAACTGCCGCGGGTTGCGCGTGGGGTACAGCGCGACGTTGACGTTCTTCGTCTGGATGTTGACCTGGTCGGCGTTGAAGCCGCCGCCCTCGTTCTGCTGGAGCGCGTTCGCGGAGCGGCCCCACATGTAGTCGATTTCGAACTGGGCCCGGAAGGAGGCCAGCCCGTCCACGAAGTGGGGGCTGTACTCCAGCACCGGAATCCACCGCTGCTCGATGAAGTACGCGGACAGGCCGGGCTCGGCGCGCACCGCGCTCCCCGCGGGCAGGCCGATGGGGCCCAGCGCCACGCCGCGGAGGCCAGCCGGGTCGCCCACCTGGTTCTGCACCGACACGCGCGTGAAGAAGTAGTTGATGAGGCTGAACTCGCGCGGCTTCGCGTCCTCGTCGCGGTTCGCCTCGTCGTTCCACTCACCGAAGTAGAGGCCGGGGACCGGCGTGCTCTGCGCCGCCGCCGAGAGCGACACCCCCGCCAGCGCCAACGCCAGGGCTCCCGCGGACCGCCGCGCCGCCCTGCGTGCCTCGGACAACCACCACCGTGCCATAAACACCTCGGCCCCGTGCGCGGGGGCGCTCCCAGCCTTCCGGCCGGACTGCGAACGTCTGCGTGCTCGACTCGCTCCGTGGCCCGCGGACCGCCCGCCTCGCGAGGCCGTGCTCCACCCCTGCGCCCGCGCCACACGGCGACCGCCGGGCGCGGGCCCCACACGGAAGGGAGGAGGAGCACGCCTCCCTCCCGGCGGGTTTCACACTAGCTGCCGCTGATGACGTAGCTCTGCACCGCGCTGCCCTCGAATGGACGGCTCTCGCCCGCGATGACCTGGTTCACCGTGGCCGAGCCCACCGCGCCCGCCGCGCAGTTGGCGCCCGTGGCGCCGCCCTCGAAGAAGAGCTCCAGGTCCAGCCGCCGCTGGTCCGCGGAGAACGAGCCGCGGCCCACCTGCCGGAAGCCCGGGAAGGAGAACACGACGTCGAAGCACTCGCCGTCCGCCGACACGTTCTCGATGCTCACGACGGTGGAGGTGAAGGACAGCGCGTTCTGCGGCAGCTCCGGGTTGCAGGTGCCGGTCTGGCCCGCCTGCGGCGCGCCCTCGATGGTGCCCGGGATGCTGTCCACCCGGAAGTTGCCGCCCTGCACCGACATGGTGACGCTCTGGTAGCACTGCGAGCTGGCGCCGAAGTTGACGTCCTCGCTGAAGCCGTTCGGATGGGTCGGGATGTCGTCCCCGGTCATCGTCAGCGTCTTTCCTTCCAGGAACGTCAGGATGCCCTGCGACGTGCTCAGGTTGGGGGTGTTGTCGGGGCCGTTGTCGATTGGGTCGCTCTCACCACAGCCCACCAGGGACAGCGCAGACGTCATCACCGCGGACAGCAGCATCTTCTTCATGGGTTGCTCCTCTTCCTCCGGCGGGCATCGCCGGGCTGACGCGACAGTCAACAGGCAGCGAGCCACCGTTGGCGTGGCCCGTCCTTCAAGGTGCCTTCACGCTCAATGACGCGAGCGGTCCCGGTCCGCGGCCACGGCCGCGTCGCGGAGCTCGCGCTTGAGAATCTTTCCGGCCGCGGAGATGGGCAGGCGCTCCAGCAACTCCACGCGCTTGGGCACCTTGAAGCGCGCCACGCGTCCCCGCAGGTGCTCCAACAGCGCCTCCGACGAAACCTTCCCGTCCGGCTTCAACACCACGAAGGCGCGGCCGACCTCGCCCCACTTCTCGTCGGGCACGCCCACCACGGCGCACTGGGCGACGGCGGGGTGCTCGTACAGCACGGACTCCAGCTCCAGCGGGTAGATGTTCTCTCCGCCGGAGATGAACATGTCCTTCTTGCGCCCGGCGATGGTGAAGAAGCCGTCCGCGTCCATGCGCGCCAGGTCGCCGGTGTGCAGCCACCCTTCCGGGTCAATGGCCTCGCGCGTGGCGGCCTCGTCCTCGAAGTAGCCGGAGCACATGGAGGGCCCCTTGAGGAGCAGCTCGCCCACCTCGCCCGTGGGGACCTCCCGGCCGTCGTCATCCACCAGCTTCGCGGCGATGAAGTAGTTGGGCCGGCCAATGGAGCCCGCCTTCGACACCGCGTACTCCGGCCCCATGCTGAAGAGGCCCGGGCCGAACTCCGTCATCCCGAAGCCCTGCTTGAAGGGCACCGGGTGCACCGCCTGCCACGCCTGGATGAGCGGCACCGGCAGCGCCGCGCCGCCGCTGGTCATGAAGCGCACGGAGGAGAAGTCCGTCGTCTTGAAGCGCGGCGACTCCAACAACTGCTGGTACTGCGTGGGCACCGCGAAGAAGAGCGTCACCTGCTCCTGGGGGATGAGGTCCAGCAGCGCCTCCGGCTCCCACCGGCGCATGAGGACGACGGTGCCGCCCACGGTGAGCAGCGGCAGCGTGTACACGAGCAGCCCGCCCGTGTGGAACATGGGCGTGTGCGTCACCGTGACGTCGCCGGGCCGCACCTCGTGGACCAGCGTGTTGAGCGTGTTCCACGCCACCATGCGGTAGCTGACGCGCGCGCCCTTCGAGCGCCCCGTCGTCCCGCCGGTGAAGATGAGACAGAGGATGTCCTCCTCGGACACCGCGTCCTGCGTCACCGGCGCGCCCGGCACGTGGGCCAGCGCCGCCGAGTAGGCGTCCGCGCCCGGCAGGCCTCGCGACTCCAGGGCCACCAGCCGGGGGCCGCCGCCCAGGCGCTCGCGGACGTCCGCCACGGTGTCGCGGAAGTCGTCGCCGAAGAGGAGCACGCCGGGGCGGATGGAGCGCATCAGGTCCGCCAGCTCGGCGGCATGCAAGCGCCAGTTGAAGGGGACGAAGACGGCGCCGAGCTTCGCGCAGGCGAACAGCGCGTCCAGGTACTCCACGCCGTTGTGGGCCACGAGGCCCACCCGGTCCCCCTTCTTCACGCCGGCCACGTCGCGCAGCCAGCCGCCCAGCGCGGTGGCGCGCGTGTTCATCGCGCGGTAGGTGAAGCGGCCCGCGGCCCCACGGGACGGGTCCACCACCGCGACGCTGTCGGGCCAGTAGAGGGCGCCACGGCCCATCCAGTCACCGATGAACATGTGCGCGCCCTCCGTCATGGCGTGGCTCAGGCCGTCCAGCGGTAGAGGGCGGAGGCCATGGCGAGCCCGCCGCCGCTGGCACACAGAGCCACCAGGTCGCCGCGCTTCACCTTGCCCTGCACCACCGCGTCATCCAGCGTCATCGGGATGCAGGCCGAGCCCGTGTAGCCCCACTTGTCCATGGTGTAGTGGGCCTTCTCCATCGGCTGGCCCAGGATCTTCATGGTGGCTTCGATGGTGCGCAGGTTGAGCTGGGTGAAGACGAACTGCTTCACGTCATCCAGTTGCAGCTTCTGCCGCTTGAGGAGCTGGTCCAGCAGCATGGGCCAGCGCTCGGTGTTGAACGTCGCGGGGAACTTGCGGACGAACTGCACCGCGGGCTTGCCGCCCGTGAGCTCCAGCGACTCGGCGGTGGCCGGGCGGTGCGTTCCACCGGTGTAGACGCCGAGCGCGTCGTGGTACTCGCCGTTGGCCAGCAGCTTCGCGCCCATGAAGCCGGGCGTGTCACCCGCGCCCAGCACCACCGCGCCCGCGCCGTCCGCGAACAGAGTGGCCGTCTTCTTGTCCTTCCAGTTGATGTAGCGCGACATGCCGTAGGCGCCCACGACGAGGATGCGCTGGTAGCTGTCATCCGCGGCGATCGTCTTGGAGCCCACGTCCAGCGCCGTCACCCAGCCCGCGCACGCGCAGTTGAGGTCGTAGGTGCCGGCGTTCACCGCGCCCAGCTTCGCCTGCACCACGGAGGCGGTGGCGGGGCTGAGGTAGTCCGGGGTGTCGGTGGCGATGATGATGAGGTCCAGTTCCTCCGGCTTCGTGCCCGCGCGCTCCAGCGCCTGGCGGGCGGCGCCCACGCAGAGGTCGGAGGTGGCCTGGTCATCCGCCATCATGTGGCGCTCGCGAATGCCCACGTTCTGCTGGAGCCACTCATCCACCTTCTCACCGAGAATCTTCTCGACGTCAGCGTTGGTGAGGACCTTCTCGGGGACGTAGCGGCCAGTGGAGAGAATCTGGGCGTATCGCATGGGTGTTCGTCAGCTCCGGGCGCCGCGCGCCGGTCGGCGGGCGGAACGCAGGGTGTTCTTCTTCGGGGTCTTCGATTTCGGCTTCGGCTTTGGCTTCGAAGCGGCGGAGGACTTCACGGTGTTGCGGCCCGTGGACGCGCGCGGGTCCAGGCCGTGGGAGATGAGCGTCATCGCGGTGTCGAGCACGCGCTCGAGCCCGGGGTCCTCCTCCCAGAGGACCCAGCGCATGCCGAGGAAGTCACTGATGCCCATGAGGCAGTAGGCCAGCGCCTCCGGGTCCATGCGCCGCACCTCGCCCGCCTCCATGGCACGGGTGAGCCCGCTCACGTAGCCGCGAGCGAAGCGGTCGTAGTAGCGGCGGTAGCAGGCCTCATCCACGAACTCCGCCTGGCGCACCACGCGATAGAGGTTGGGGTGCTGCCGTACGAACTGGAAGAAGGTGCGCAGGCCCTGACGCTCCACGTCGACGCGGTGCTCACAGTCGGCCACGGACTCGGCGATGAGCCGGCGCAGGCGCGTGCCCAGCTCGTCCACGACTTCGACGAAGATGGACTGCTTGTCGGGGAAGTAGACGTAGAACGTCCCGAGCGCCACGCCACCCTTGCGCGTGATGTCCGCGATGGAGGCGCGCTCGTAGCCCTTCTCACCGAAGACCGACTCCGCGGCCTTCAACAGCTTCGCACGCGTCTTCTGGCCTCGCGGCGTGACGGGTCCGGAGCGGTCTTGAGAAGCTGAAGCCCGATTCATGTTTCACCTAGCGGTAGCACCCGACAGAGAGGGTGTCAAAGCACGGTCGATGGCTCCGCGCGTCAAAGCGCACATACGACGCGGAGCGTCAGCGCGCGTGTCGCGCCAACGACAGAAGAGCCTAGCGTGAATGTGCGCCTCCGCGCGTCCCGAGTCGCGGTGCGGCATGGTGCTCCCGCGCTGGGGGTGCGGCGCGGGCACGGCGTGCCGCATCATGCTCGGTCCGTGCGGCCGAGGGCGACCGGGCGTGCTCCGAGCGTAGGGACGAGCAGGGCGCTTCGCGAGGCTGCGACTCCCGCGTCCAGGCCCGCCGCCCCGCCCCGGCGCTTCGACTTCCAGCC
>NZ_JABXEP010000221.1:0-9184 GCF_013372605.1 Myxococcus sp. AM009 | reverse complement strand
GGGTGGGGCGGGCTTCGCGGTGAAGTACCTGCGCCACCCGGAGGCGCGCGTGCGGCTGACGGCGCTGGAGGCCGTGTCCGCGCGGCCCGTGCCCGAGGCGGCGGCGCCGGTGCGCGAGCTCATCGAAGGCGAGGACGAAGTGGTGGCGGGCGCGGCGGCGGCCACCGCGGGCGTGCTGGAGGACGAGGCCGCGTTGCCTGCCGTGGAGGCGCTGGCGGCGCGTGTGCCCCAGACGCCGGGCGACCTGGCCGAGCCGGTGGCGGGCGCGCTGGTGGCGCTGCGGAGCCCGGCCGCCGAGTCCCGGCTGCGTGAGTGGCTGATGCACCCGCACGCCAACGTGCGGCGCGTGGCGGCGCAGGCGCTCACGCGGCTGACGGGGCAGCGGGTGCGCTCGGCGCGCGTGGAGCTGCCCGCGAACACCTTCCGGCCCGTGGCCGCCCCGGCGCGCGCGGGGCTCGTGCTGCGCACCGACAAGGGGGACATCACCGTGCGGCTGGACGTGGACGAGGCGCCCCTCACGTCGGGCAACCTCCACGCGCTGGCGCGCAAGGGCTTCTTCAACGGCGTCACCTTCCACCGCGTGGTGCCGGACTTCGTCGCGCAGGGCGGAGACCCGCGCGGGGACGGTGAGGGCGGGCCGGGCTACTCCATCCGCTGCGAGATGACGCGCCGGCCCTACGGCCGGGGCACCCTGGGCATGGCGCTGGCCGGGAAGGACACCGGCGGCAGCCAGTTCTTCTTCACCCACGCCCCGCAGCCGCACCTGGATGGCCGCTACACGGCTTTTGGTGAGGTGATGTCCGGCATGAACGTGGTGGACACCCTCTTGGAGGGGGACGTCATCCGCGAGGTGCGCGCGGTGGAGCTGGCGCCCTGAGGTGTTGACTCACGCGCCGCTGGCCCGGGCCAGCGGCGCGGGCGGACCGAGCGGGTCGCTGTTCCAGCGCGCGTGCTCCGCCGCTTCCAAGGCCTCGACTTCCTGGCGGATGCGCTGCCACTCCGTCTCCGGAATGTGGAGGAAGGCCTCCGCCAGCGCCGGGTCGAACTGGGTGCCCGCGCAGCGGCGGATCTCCTCCCGCGCGACGCTCATGGGCCGGCCCTTGCGGTAGGGGCGGTCGGACGTAATGGCGTCCACCGTGTCCGCGAGGCAGAAGATGCGCGCGCCCAGGACGATGTCCTCTCCCGCCAGGTTCTGCGGGTAGCCCTTGCCGTCCCACCGCTCCTGGTGCTGGAGCACGATGAGCGCCGCTTCGTGCAGGTAGGGCATCTTCGCCAGCATCCGGTAGCCGAACTCCGGGTGCTTGCGCATCTCCACCCATTCATCCGGCGTCAGCGGACCGGGCTTGAGCAGGATGGAGTCGCGCACGCCAATCTTCCCGATGTCGTGCAGCAGCGCGCCTTGCTCCACCACGTCCAGCGCTCCGCCCGTCATCCCCACTTCCTGGGCCAGCCGGCGCGAGTAGAGCGACACGCGGCGCGAGTGCCACTGCGTCTCCGTGTCGCGGTAGTCCAAGGCGCTGATGAGCCCGTCGAGCAGCCCCGCGGTGCGCTCCACCACCCGCCGCTCCAGGTCCCGGTTGATGGCCACCAGCTCCTCGTTCTTCTCCGCGACCTCGCGCGACAGCCGCTCGTTGGTGTCCACCAGCCGGTAGTGGTCGAAGGCCTGCCGGACGCTGCTCGTCAAGTCACTGAGCGACCAGGGCTTGCCCAGCAGCCGGAAGACCTCGCCGCGGTTGACCGCCTCGGACGCGGTGCGGAAGTCCGCCGCCGCCGTCAGCATCAGCCGCACCGCCTTGGGGTTCTTCTCCCGAAGGGCGCCGAGCAATTCGATGCCGTTGAGGTACGGCATCATGAAGTCCGTCAGGACGACCTGGAAGCCGACCTCCCGGGCGGCCACGGCCGGGTCGCTGTGCGTGACGACGTCGTACCCCTCTGCCTGGAGGATGCGTGACAGGGCGGCCAGGATGAGGACGTCGTCGTCCACGACGAGGATGCGATCCATGCCCAAGGTGCCTCCAGGACAGCGTGCTTGTACAGCTTTATACACGCCGCTACGGGCCCCCAAAAGACCCCCCAGGCAGGTGATGAGCTCCTAAGTCATGGAAATCCTTGGAGGTTCTTCCATCCAGGAAGAGAGGTAGAACCACGTCACGCTTGCCTGCCCGCCAAGGTGTGATTTATGGTGCGCTGCAACGCTGGACTGTATCGCTAACCCCTTGGAATCGTGGAGCAATCTCCGATGGCAAAAGCCCCGGAAGGGCCCGTGCCGGTGGTGGTGATGGGGCTGGGGTTCATCGGTCAGGAAGTTGCCCGGGCTGCGATGTCTTCACCTGAGGTGGAGCTCATCGGGGCCGTGGACGTGCAATCCGGCCTGGTGGGTCGCCCCTTGGGTGATGTCCTGGGAGGTCCCGCCCCTCGCGTGAAGGTCTCCGAGTCGCTGGCGCAGGCCGTGGGCAAGCGCAAGGGCGTGGTGGTGCTGCATGCCACCGGCTCGCGGCTGCCCAAGGTGTTCGACCAGGTGATGGAGGCGGTGAAGCTGGGGCTGCCGGTGGCCAGCACCTGTGAGGAGCTGGCCTTCCCGCATCTGAAGTACCCGGAGCTGGCGGACGAACTGGACCAGGCGGCGCAGGAGGCGGGCGTCGCGGTGGTGGGCACCGGCGTCAATCCGGGCTTCGTGCTGGATCGTCTGGTGGCGGTCGCTGGACAGGTCTGCGGTCCGGTTCGTCGTGCCACCGTCACTCGCGTGGTGGATGCGCGGACCCGGCGCGAGGCCTTGCAGCGGAAGGTGGGCGCGGGGCTGACGGAGGAAGAGTTCTTCGAGCTGGTGGACAGTGAGCAACTGGGCCATGTCGGCCTTGTTGAGTCCGCGGCGCTCGCGGCCCTCGGCCTGGGGCTGGATTGCGACGACTTCGAAGAAGAAGTAGCCCCCGTGTTCGCCGAGGAGGACATCTCCGGCGGCGCGTTTCCCGTCAGGAAGGGAAGAGTGGCTGGCATGTTCCAGTCCGTGGTCGGGTTGGAGGATGGACAGGAGCGGGTGCGGCTGGAGCTGACCATCGCGGTGGGGGCGGATGACCCCAAGGACCGTATCGAAATCGACGCTGACCCGAAGCTGGTGTTGGAAATCCCGGGGGGAGTGGCGGGCGACCGGGCCACCGCGAATGCGCTGGTGAATGCCGCGCCACGCTTGACGGCCGCTGAAGCAGGGCTCCTCACGGTGCTCGAGCTTCCGGCCGGACGCTAGAGTCAGGAGAGGAAATGCTGGACAAGAACGCGATCGGCCGCGCCTCGCCGCCGACGCTGAACGAGGTCGAAAAGGGCGCCATCCGTCGTTTCGCGGAGGCCATCGGGGACTACAACCCCATCTACTATGATGAGGAGTACGCCCGGGCATCGGGGTACCCCACCATCATCGCGCCCCCCACGTTCCCCGCGTCCTTCCACTCGGCGGCGGACCTGCGGGAGCTGTTGGGCGTGGGCATCAAGAGCCTGCTCCACGCGGAGCAGGGCTTCGACTACGAGCGGCCCATCTTCGCGGGGGACCGCATCTACGTCTCCACGCGCGTCTCCGATGTCTTCGAACGTCCAGGCATGTCCGGGAAGATGGACATCGCGGTCATCGAGGACGAAGGCCGTGACGAGGAAGGCAACCTCGTGTTCCGCGCCCGCCGGACGCTGGTGGTCCGCGCCGCCAAGGAGACCCCGTGATGCCCGCGCGCAAGTTGTACTTCGAAGCCCTCCGCGTCGGGGACGAGCTGCCCGCGCTGGCCAAGGCGCCCGTCGACCGCGTCCAGCTGTCGCGCTACGCCGGCGCGTCCGGGGACTACAACCCGGTCCACGTGGACGAGATCTACGCCAAGAGCGTGGGCATGCCGAGCGTCTACGCGCCCGGAATGCTCGTCATGGGCATGCTCGGCCAGCTCATCAGCGACTGGGCCCGGGGCGGGCAGATGCGGCGCTACAATGTGCGCTTCATCAAGATGGTGTGGCCGGGTGACACCGTCGTGTGCAAGGGCCGCGTGAGCGACCGGCACGGCTCCGGTGGCCGCTACTTCGTCGAGGTCGACCTCTGGGCGGAGAACCAGAAGGGCGAACTGGTGATGAAGGGCTCCTCGCAGATCCAGCTCTTCTACTCGCTGGAGGACGAGAACCGGCAGCGCTCCGGCCAGTCCCCCATCGTGGTGGAAGTGCCTCGGGAGAGCCTGAGCAACGCCAACGCGCCCGCGTCCGCCACCAGCGCCGCCGCCCCCAGCGAGGAGGGCGACGAGGCGAGCGAGCGCCGTGAGGGAGTCACGTCGAAGAAGACGGTTCCTCGGGAAAAACCGGCGGCAAAGACCGCCACGCTTCCCTCGGCCCGGCAGGCGAAGAAGTAGGCGGACGCACCGCGTCTCAAGGGGCGGTTGTGACCGCCCCTCAACGCGAGGTGTCATTCGGGGTTGACTCAAAAATCAGTCGCCGCCACACTTCCTGCGTCTCCACGCGCCGCTGACCCCATCCTTTTTCACCAGGGGCGGGCAGCGAGCCGTCACGCAGGAGTGGCCATGTCCGCCGGGATCAACACCTACAAGACCGACCTTCGAGAGATCTTCTTCACGCTGTTCGAGCAGTTCGGCTTCGGCCAGGTGGCCGGCCAGGCGCCGTTCGATGCCTGGGGTCCGGACGAAGCGAAGGCGGTGCTGACGGAGACGTACCGCTTCGCGCGCGAGGTGCTCGGGCCCCTCAACTCGGTGGGCGACCGGGAGGGTTGCCGGGTGGAGAACGGCGCCGTCTTCACGCCGACGGGCTTCAAGGACGCGTGGAAGAAGCTCTACGAGCAGGGCTTCAAGACGGTGGGCGTGAGCCCGGAGCACGGCGGCCAGGGCTCGCCGATGATGCTCCAGGTGACGGTGGAGGAGCTGCTGTCGGGCGCCAACTCGGCGTTCAACATGTACCCGGGCCTGGCCTTCGGCGCGGCGGAAGTGGTCGCGGAGTGTGGCACGCCCGCGCAGCAGAAGCAGTTCGTGGAGCGCATGCTCAACGGCACGTGGGGCGGCACCATGTGCCTCACCGAGCCGCACGCCGGCTCCGACGTGGGCGCGGCCAAGTCAACGGCCCGCCGCAACGGCGACGGCACCTACAACATCCGCGGGACGAAGATCTTCATCTCCGGCGGCGACCACGACATGGCGGAGAACATCATCCACCTCGTGCTCGCGCGCATTGACGGCGCGTCGCCGGGCACCAAGGGCCTGTCGCTGTTCATCGTCCCCAAGCTGCGCATCAACGCGGACGGCAGCTCGGGTCAGCCCAACGACGTGGGCGTGGGCTCCATCGAGCACAAGATGGGCATCAACGGCTCGGCCACCTGTGTCATCAACTTCGGTGAGAACGACAACTGTGTCGGCGAGCTCGTGGGCACCGTCGAGCACGTCGGCATGAGCCAGATGTTCAAGATGATGAACGGCGCGCGCATCGCCGTGGGCATCCAGGGCATCGGCCTGGCGTCCGCCGCGTACTACAACGCGCTGGACTACGCGAAGGACCGCAAGCAGGGCTCCCACTTCACCAAGTGGAAGGACCCCACCGCGCCCCGCGCCGCCATCATCGAGCACCCGGACGTCCGCCGCATGCTGCTGGACATCAAGGCGCACGTGGAGGGCATCCGTTCGCTCATCATCAAGCTGGCCATGCACCTCGACAAGGCGCGCCAGCTGGCCGGCAAGGACGACGACGCGGCCACCTACCACAAGGGCCAGGTGGAGCTGCTCACCCCGCTGGTGAAGGCCTACAGCTCCGAGCAGGCGTTCCGCCTGTGCGCGCAGGCCATCCAGATCTACGGCGGCGCCGGCTACATCCAGGACTACCCGGTGGAGCAGTACACCCGCGACTCGAAGATCTTCTCCATCTACGAGGGCACCACCCACATCCAGGCCATGGACCTGGTGGGCCGGAAGATGGGCCAGGCGGGCGGCATGCACTTCCAGCAGTTCATGGGCGACGTGGGCTCCTTCATTGAGGCCCACCGCGAGCACGCCGTCTACGGCGAGGCCGTGAAGTCCCTGGCCGCGGCGCAGGAGGCCCTGATGGCCAGCGCCATGGTGGTGTTCGGCTGGTCGCAGGACGGCAGCAAGTTCCCGCTGATTCCGCTGTCCGCCAACCGCTTCCTCGACATGATGTCCGAGGTCGCCGTGGGCTGGCTGCTGCTGGACGCGGCCCTCATCGCGGAGAAGGCGAAGGCCTCCGTCTCCGCCGACCACCCGGACCACGCCTTCTACGAGGGCAAGAAGTACAGCGCCCTCTGGTACGCGCGGAACGTGCTGCCCAACGTGGAGCAGGCGGCGAAGATGCTCACCATCGAGGACACCTCGCCCATGGACATCTCGGACGCCGCCTTCGCGTCCGTGTGAGTCGCGCGCCCCGCTGAAAAGGCGGGGCGCCTGAAGCACCCAGGCCACCCGGGCTCGCTGCCCTGGGTGGCTTTGGTGTTTCCAGCGGGGGATCCGCCTATTCGCCTTCGCGCACGCCGATGGCGAGCTGCGCGAGCCCGGCCTTCTTGGCCAGCTCCATCACCAGCACCACGGTGCCGTGGGGCACGCCCTCGTCGGCCTGGACGATGACCACCGTCTCCTCGTCCTTCTGCCTCGCGTCATCGAAGGCCTGCCGCAGCTCGTCCTGGGAGACGACGTTGCCGGCCAGCATGAAGCGCCCATCCGCGAGCACCGCCACGGACAGGTCCGTCGTCCTCGCGGTGACGTCCGCGGCGCCGCCCTTGGGCAGGTTCACCTTGAGGCCGGCCTTGGCGCCGCCGCCCGGCCCCTGTTGCACGATGACGGAGCTGGTCACCATGAAGATGATGAGCAGCACCAGGAAGATGTCGGTGAGTGGGGTGATGTTGATTTCCGCGAAGACGCCGTCCTCGGAGCCGTCATCGCTGCCCGGAGTCTTTCCCATGCCCATGGTGCGTTCTCCTCCGGCCTAGGCGGGCTGTGCGTCCGTGCGCGTGGCGGCGGGGGCCTGCGGTTCGGGGGGCATGGGCTCGGCCGGCGGCAGGCCGGCGGCCCGCTCCTTGAGCAGCTCGACGAACTCGTCGCCAATCAGGCGCAGCTCCACCAGCACACGGGACAGGCGGGCCTGGAAGTAGTTGTAGAAGACCATCGCCTGCACGGCGACCAGGATGCCCACCGCGGTGGCGACCAGGGCCTCGGAGATACCCGTCATCACCGCCGCGCTGCCGCCCGTGCCGCCGGCCTCCACGTCCAGGCCCAGGTCCTTGAAGGAGCGCATGATGCCGGCCACGGTGCCGAAGAGGCCCACGAAGGGCGTAATCGAGCCGATGGTGGCCAGGATCCACAGGTAGCGGCGCAGCTTGAGGGCCACCTGGGCGCGCTCGCGCTCCACCGCGGCCTCGATTCCGGCGCCCCCGGCGGTGCGGCTGCGCTCCATCCGGTCGAACCCGGCCAGGAAGATGTCGGCGGCCACCGCGTCGGAGCGCTCGGCGGCGGTGCGGGCCGCGAGGACGTCCCCGCGCAGCAGGTGTTTGTTCACTGTCTCACCCAAGGCGCGTGAACGTTCGCCCACGCCCCAGAGCGCGATGATGCGCTCGACGGCGACAATCAGCGCCGCGACCGAGGCGAAGATGAGCAGGGCGAGGGTGACGCCACCCAGGCGGAGGTAATGGAGGATGTCGTTCAGGCTCATTGGTGGGTGACCGGGCAGGGCGGCATGGCCCAGACTAGGACATATGAACCGCGCAGCCGCCGCAATCTTCCTGGTAGTGCTCTGTTCTGGCTGTCCCAAGCGAATCGAGTTCGGCCCCGAGGGAGAGCTCACGGATGCGGACGCCGTCTATCAGCGCGTCGTGAAGAACCAGGAGAACGTCGTCACACTGGAGGGCGACGCGAAGCTGCGCGCCGAGCTGCCAGACCAGAGCGGCACGCTGAGCATGTTCGTCGCCGTCACCCGGCCGGCCATGCTGCACCTGGAGACGTTCGACTTCTTCAACAGGCCGCTCGCCTCCCTGGTGTCCGACGGACAGCGCTTCGGGCTGTATCAGGCGGATACCAATACTTGGTACCAGGGCCCCGCCAGCCCCGCCAACGTGTCCCGCTTCCTGCCCGTGATGCTGCCGGGCGAGGAGCTGGTGCCCATCCTGCTCGGGCAGGTGCCGCTCATCCCTCCGGAGCGGATGACGCTGGCGCTGGACCGCGACAAGGGCGTCTACGTGCTGACGCTCCACCAGGGTCAGGCGACGCAGGTTCTCCATGTTCACACCAGGTACCTGCGCATCATGAAGAGCCAGGTGCGGGGCATCCCGGGGTATGACCTGGGCTTCGAGGACTTCCTGGAGCAGGGCGGGCTCATCTTCCCGGGCCGGGTGTCACTGGAGGCGAAGCAGGCGAAGACGAAGCTCCAGGTCCGCTACCAGCAGATCAAACTCAACGCGCGGCCGGACCTCACACTCTACGAGTTGGTTCCCCCCGAGGGGGCCCGGGTGGTGGAGGTGGATGCCGCCGGCCGGGAGCTGCCCGCCGGGGCGCCCGCCTCCGGGTCGTCCGCGCCCCTGGCACCAGGTTCCTGACCGGGCAGGCGCGGAAGAAGGGGCGCACGCTGCCGAGACAGTCTAGAGTGCGTGCCACGACATGGCACAGATCAAGCTTGGTGAATTGCTGATCAAGGCGAACGTGCTTCAGGAGAGCCAGCTGAAGTCCGCGCTCGCCGAGCAGGCGAAGTGGGGCGGCAAGCTGGGCGAAATCCTGGTCAGGATGAGCCTCGTCTCCGAGGACATCCTGGTGCGCGCCCTGTCCAAGCAACTGGGAATGCCGGCGGTGAACCTGGACGCGGTGCAGATGGTGCAGCCGCACGTGAAGGCGAAGATTCCCGCCCAGACGGCGCGGGACTTCTCCGTGCTGCCGCTGCAGCTGCGGGATGACGGCAAGTCGCTGGTGGTTGCGATGGCCGATCCGCTCAACATGCGCATGCTGGACGAGCTTCGCGCCGTCACCAAGTGCCGCATCATCCCCAACGTGGCGGGCCGGACCTCCATTGCCCGGGCCTTCGCGCGCATCTACGAGCAGAACCACGAGCTGGAGGACGCGGACACCAACTTCAAGGTGGTGGACGCCCAGGGCCGCACGGTGGTCAAGAGCCTCAAGGACCTGGAAGCCGCGGCCGTGGCACCCGCGCCGCGCGCCGCTCCGGCCCCGGCCCG
>NZ_JABXEP010000220.1:0-9235 GCF_013372605.1 Myxococcus sp. AM009 | reverse complement strand
CACCCCCCGCTTGAGCTCGGCCGCCTCGCTTGGAGTTGTCGTGGGGCTGGGGGTGGAAGCGGTTCACCGTCACCCTGGATGGAAAGGTCGTGAGAACGTTGGACGGCGGGGCGGCCGAGCTCAAGCGGGGGGTGTTCTTCAACCTCCCTGACGGAAGCACGCTGAACGTCCTGCTCCAGAGTGGCGCGTTTCGCACGGGCCTGGCGGTGGTGCGCAACGGGGAGGTCGTTCCGGGGTCGGACACGGACCCGGCGCAGCAGGTCAAGCGCGCGGCGCACCTGCTCTATTTCCTGGCGGGCCTGAACACCTTGCTCGGTGTCGTCGCCATGGTGGCGCGGAGTGACGTCCTGGAGGCCGCGGGGATGGGGTTGGGCTCCCTCCTCTTTGGGCTGGTGGTCGCGGTGCTTGGCTTCTTCACCTACCGGGGCACCCGGGCGGCGCCCATGCTCGCCGGCCTCCTGTACATCGCCGACGCGCTCTTCGTACTGGCGGACTCCGTCACGCAAGGAGGGCGCCTGCCCGTCTTCCCCCTTGTCATCCGCGCCGTCATCGTCGCCACGCTCTTCAAGGCGGCGAATGCAGCGGCCAATCTGCGCCGTCGCGAACAGGAAGATGCGGGCGCGTCGCTCCAGCCCTGACTCCTGGATCATCGACGCCCCCTGGCGAAAGCGCCAAGGGGCGTCGTGGGCAACGCGGAAGCGACCTACCGCCCGGCCGGACGGACGCCGCTCGCGTCATGGGAGGACGCTCGTGCGTCCCGCTCGCACGCGGCCCCAGGCCACCCGGTCTCCAATGCCACCCATGTCCAGAGGCGGAGCCGGTGGCTCGCGGGTTGCTATGCCGATGAGCTCGTTGCGCCTCCGCTTTATTCGACGACTCGCTCCCCGGTCCTGGACACATGCTGACTCTCCGCGCCGAACAGCTTCGGGCGCTGGACGTCCACCGGCAGGACCAGTTCCTGACCGGCTTGGAAGGTCACCTCCAGCGTCACTTCCCGGCCTTCGTGGCCATGCAGCCCCGCGAATCGCTGCGCTCGTCCCTCCGCGAGGCGGTTGAAGAGGCCGTCTCAGTGGGACTGGAGACCCGGGGCGACGTGAGCGTCTACGTCAACCTCTGCGCGGTGCTTGGCTGGGACTTCGCGTCCGAACCCGAGAGCGCGTGGCTGGGCGCCTTGCTCCGTGACACGTCCATCCCCTCCGCTTCGTACCGGCTCAAGCTGGGGGTTCAGGAGCTCCAGCGGCGCCTTGCGCTCGAAATCCAACAGCGTGAGGCCCGGCAGCGGTTCGAGTCGGCCACGGACGCGGAGCGGCGCTGATGTTCACGACCCCCCTGGGCGTTTCACCCTTCCAGTTGGACACGGCGAACACGCAGTCGAGGAGCACCTTTGGGAGCACGCCGGTGTCTGGCTCCACGGTGCCGTGCCGGCCCGTGGACAAGATGGCCATCGAGGTCTTGGTCATCGACCTCCAGGGGCGGGTACTTCCTGGCCAGGTGCTCGAGCTGGCGTGGGGGCAGGCCGTGTACCGGCTGGAGACGAATGCCTTCGGGGCGGTGCGCTTCGAGGGGCTGGAGGACTCCAGTTACCCGCTGACCTTGTGGGGGCTGGACCGGCGGACGTTGGACGTTCCGGTGGTCGAGTCTCTTTCATCCATGTGGGCGCGGAGCAGCCAGCCCGCGGGGTGGAGTGTGCTCGCGCCCTTGGCCTACCCGGAGGCGCTGCACGTCGTGCAGCCTGGCGAAGGGGTGGACAAGATTGCCTTTGGCTGGGGCCACCTCCCCGAGACCCTCTGGGACGCCCCCCAGAATGGGACACTGCGAGCCCGGCGGCGGTGGCGGAACCAGCTCGCTGCTCAAGACACGCTCTACATCCCTCCCAGGGAGCCCGCGACCCTCCAGGTCTCCACGGGATGCCTTTACGTGCTGCGTTTCAATGGCGGCGTGTCCCGGCTGCGGTTGCGGCTGGCGGTCGGGTTCGAGCCGCAGGACGGCGTTCCCTATCTGCTGGAGGTGCCAGACGCTCCCTCTCAGCAAGGGACCACACAGAATGGGTACATCGACACGGTGGTTCCCGCACAGACGACCCGCGTGACGTTGGTCCTCGACGGGGGAGCGACGCGCCTCGAACTCCCCGTGGACGCCTTGTTGCCGCTGTCGGACGACCGGGGCGTCCAGCAGCGGCTGCGCAACCTGGGGTTCCCGTGTGCGTCCTCCGATGGCACGTTCGACGACGTGGCCAAGGGCGTGCTGCATCGCTTCCGGTCCGCGGTCTCCCTGCCTCACTCGGACGTCGTCGATGACGACGTCCGCGGGGCGCTCTTCTCACTCCACGACCAAGGGTGATTCATGGCGGGCCCGTTGACTGTTGCAGAGGTTCTGGAGAAGCGGAGACAGGCGCAGCTCGAGCACCACCAGGAAGCGCTCTCCGTGGTGGAAGGACGGAGCGTGGCCCTCTCGGACCCGGAAGGCCATACGACGGTCATCAACCTCCCCCTGCCGCCCGCGGTGTTCACGGTGGTGAGCTGGAACGTGCAGACCTTCGAGGCTGGGAGGAGCCTGGGGAATCCCTTCGTCAACAAGGTCATCAACAAGGTGCTCGAGGCGGTGAGCGCCGACGTCTGCATCTTGCTGGAGAGCCGGTCGGACTCCTACATCAACATGAACGCCATTGAGACGGGCCATGTTGGCGCCAAGGGGTGGAAGCAGGCCGTTGACGAGGAGGACCTGGATGACGACGGCGATGTCGATGAGGATGATGACGACGGCGTTGTCCCGGTCGACGATGAGGACGATGACGCCATCGACGAGGATGACGGCGGCGCGCAGTTCGACCTGCTCGACGGCGGCGAGCCGCTGACCTACCAGCAGAACGTCAGCGAGATGACGGGGAAGCGCTGGCTGCCACCCAAGAAGCTCTGCATCTATGAGCCCGCCATGGTGAAGCTGCAGCGGGACGTCCGGGATTTGAACCGCATCGAGAGCCTCGGGAAGAAGAAGAAGACGAAGAAGCTCACCAAGAAGGAGTCGGCGGCCCTCACGCGGCTCACAAAGAAGAAGGCCAAGAACCTGAAGGCGGACTCTCGATATTACGCTGCCGCGGAGCGCGCTCGGAAGAACGCGAGCCTGAAGAAGTTCCTGGGGGACTACGGCTATCACCCCAAGCTGCTCAAGGGCCTGTGTGTCGACTTGAAGGGCGCACCCGCGCAGGCGTGGATGGAGCAGCTGCGCGACGACGCCTTCCTCCCGGTGCGGAGCTATTACAAGCTCGTCTACGTCCAGGACGACTGGAGTGAGCAGGAGCTCGACTGGAGCACGGACATCTCCACGTGTCCGCCGCAGGACAACTGGCGCTTCGTGCTTCGTCTGAAGCGATGCGCGTGTGGCGAGTCCCTGGGGTCTGGCTCTTGTGGGAGCTGTGAGGACTTTGGGGCGTACACCACTCCGCTCCAGAACCTGCGACAGACCGTGGATGCGCTCACGTTCTACATGTGCACCTGTCAGGAGAGCTACTCCATCCTCCTTCGGCAGGGGACAGGCACCCAGAGCTCCAGCTCGATGGGGGTCTGGATGAAAGACAAGCTCGTGTCGGTGAAGTCCGCCGCGGCGCGGCTGGTGATGCGTGCGCCAGGCGAGGAGGACACGTCGCACGGCATGCCGGTCTTCAAGGCCGGCATGCTCCTTGGCTATCAGGACAACAGCATCGGCTTCTACGGGCGCTGTCCCTATCTCCTCCCGGTGGAGCTGTGGCTGCCGTATCGCGGCACCAGCCACATGATGTACCTCGTGGCCTTTCATGGCCCGTTCGGCCCGTCCACCAACGCGGGGGTGGAGCTCCGCGCCGCAGCGATGCGCGAGCTGATGAACGCCGGCACCGGGTCGACGAAGAAGCTCGAAGACGAAGAGGACGTGATGGTCATCGGTGACTTCAACCTGGACTGGGCTCCCGGCGTCCCGAAGCCCAGCGGGCAGCAGAAGATCGCCAATGCCCTGTACGAGGACTTCAGCACGCGTGGCTTCGAGCCGCTCATCCCGGATGGCATCGCGACCTCGCTGGCGAGCATCCATGGGGCCGCGAAGTGGAGGGAGAAGGCGCCAGACACCGCCGCCTTCACCAGCAGCGCCTATGACAACTGTTTCCTCAAGGGGAGCGCGCTGAAGTCGAGCGTGGCCTCAGCCGCGGTGCTGGATGTCATCTCCTGGATTGAGGCGAACCTGTCGGAGTTCGACCTCCCGGACGACGACCCCCAGAAGGGAAAGCTCGGAACGCTCTCCACGAAGCACCAGGCGTTCTACATCTACCGGAAGTACGTGAGCGACCACCTGCCCATCGTCTGCGACCTCCTGGTGGCCCCGCTGTCACCGCATACCCGGGCGTTGCAGGCGCAGGCGCGAGCCCTGACGAATCCCAATGTGGACCGCGAGGGAAGGGCGCGGACGCTCGCCTTGATGCGCTCGGTCACCCGGCCCTCCGTGGAGGCGGTGTTCCTCTTCGACGAGATGATCGACTTCGGCGCAACGTCAGAGGTCGTGGACCAGTATCTGCCTTCCTATGAGGGAGAGACGCGCGTGGCGACCTGCGTGGGTCAGGTGGATCGGCACCAGGACGGGTACTTCGTCCTGAAGTGTGAGCCCTTCCAGGACCAGATTCTCTGGACGTCGTGGCGGCCAGATACGCGGCCGCACACGTTGGACAGGTTCCTGCGGTTCCATCCTCCGGGGACGCGTGTCCAGTGGAAGATGCTCAATCCCCGGCCGGCGACGTAGCGCGGCCTTGACGGCAGCGTCGTGGGCAACGCGGGAGCAATGACTCGCGGCCTACCGCTCGGCCGCCTCCGCCGCGCTCCGCTCCTCCTTGCAGAACGCCAGCCGCTTCTGGATGACGTCGAGCGGCACCGCCATCTCCAGCTTGAACGACGTGCCATCCGGCTGGACGCGCGCGAAGTCGAGCAGCTGCGCCAGATCCTTCTCACCCTCCGCCTGCGCCTTGATGCGCGCCATGCTCAGCGCGGCGCCCAGCGTCTTGCCCAGGTCGGTGACTTCGTCGCCATTCGCGCCGCGGACCTCGGCGACCATGGCCACGTCGCCGCTCGCGTCCACGTGGAGCTCCACGTTCTGCGCCACCTGGCGGATGCGCTCCGCCAGCTCCGCCTGCTCCTTGGGCAACAGCCGCGCGAGCTGGTCCACGGACAGCACGCCGTACATCTCCCCGTAGGTGCTGCCCTCGGAGATGGCGGGCGGCTCGTCCGGGCCGCGCCCCTCCACCCGGTCCACCACCGCCTTTACCTCGTCCGGTGACTTGCCAATCACCAGCAGCTCGTTGTTCCACGTCGCCACCGCGGCCTCGCTCCGGCGCCGCGCCGTGCTCCCATCCGGCCGCGTCACCGTCATGTCGCCCGGCTCGTACACCCGGGCGCCTTCGCCGTAGTCCATGGACACGCGCTCGCCCAGCAGCTCCTTGAACTTCGCGTTGCCGAAGTTGCCCGACAGCATCATCCCGTCATCGGTGATGACCAGGCGGTCCAGGTCCTGGAGCGGGTCCACGCCGCTGAGGTTGCGCAGCTCCTCCAGCCGCTTCCCTCCATCCCGCATCAGGCAGTCCAGCAGCAGCTCACCAATGGGCGAGTGCCGCAGCGCGTTCGCCTCGATGACCACCGCCGTCTTGCCCTCTCCGCGGGGCAGGGCGGCCAGCAGGGGGTCCCTGGGCCGCGCGCGCTCCTGCGTGCCCGCGTCCACCTGCACGGGCAGGACCTGTGTCCGGCGCCGCTCCGCGCGCTCCCGCTCGGGGGCCCGCATCCGCCGGGGAAACTCCACCTTCGGCGTCTCCATGGCGGGCGCTTCACCCTGCCCGGTGAACATCAACACCGCGGCCACCACGAACAGCATCGCCGCCACGACGAGCCACACCCGGCGGCGTCCACGGTTGTCCATGTCAGTAGTCCTTTCCCTCGAAGCGCCAGAACCCCACCGCCAGGGCCCCGAATCCAAACACCAGCACGCCGAGCAACAACATGCCCAGCGAATGCACCTCCAGCGGCGTGGACGCGGCGATGTCGCCCGCGGCCATGGCCAGCGCGGACAGCCGCGGCAACACCAGCGTCACCGCCCGGAAGGCCTCCCGTCCGAAGCCTTCCTCGAAGAAGGGCGTCAGCTGCTGCCGGTAGCCCGCGATGATGCCTCCCACCAGGAAGACGAAGCCCGAGGCCGCGCACAGCGCCGCGCTGCGCACCAGCGTCGCCGCTGTCAGCATCACCGCGTACACCGCCGCGAAGCCCACGCACGCCAGCAGCCCGGCGATGAGCGGACCCGCCGTCCAGTACCCCGCCTTCACGCCGAAGATGAGCACCAGCCCCGTCGTCCCATACAGCGTCCCGCCCAGCGCCAGCACCATCACCCCCAGGAACGTCCCCGCCAGCAGGTGCCAGCGCTGAATCGGCAGCGCCAGCAGGTGCTCGATGCGCCCCGGTGACATCAGCGACGGCGCGAAGTCCGAGCACGCGACGATGCCGAACAGGATGCCGCCGTAGAACACCAGGAACGCCGCGGCCTGGTACACGGGCCGCAGGGCCACGTCGACGGAGCGGATGCTCGAGCGGAGCTCCTCGCCGAACAGCCGGGACGCCGCGAGCGCCCCATCCACCACCTCGATGCGCAAGCTCAGCGCCACCACGGCTAGCACCAGGGTGATGCCCACCATGAAGGCCAGGATGAACTTGCGCGACATCGCCTCACGGAGCACGTAGCCCGCGATTCCCAGGACGGGCTTCACGCCGCGGCCTCCACTGTTCCCATCAGCACCGACTCCAGGTCCGTTCCGTCACGCCGCAGCTCCACCATCAATGCCCCAGTCGCCCGTGCCCGGTCCAATGCGCCGTTGAGCGCCGCCGGGTCCTCTGCCTCGACGACGTACTGTCCCTCCGCGGCGCCTCGGATGAACCCCGCCGCCACCAGGGCCTCGGTGCTCGCCCCGGGGGCGAAGCGCACCAGCCACCGCACGCCGCCCCGCGCCAGGTCCTCCAGCCGGCCCTCGCGCACCACGCGGCCTCCCGCGAGGATGGCGACGCGATCACAGACCCGCTCGGTCTCCGCCAGCAGGTGCGAGTTGAGGAACAGCGTCGTCCCACGCCGCACCTCGTCCTGGAGGATGCGCCGCACCTCCATCCGCCCCATGGGGTCGATTCCGTCCGTGGGCTCGTCCAGCACCAGCAGGGAAGGGGTGCCCACCAGCGCCGCGGCCAGGCCCAGCCGCTGACGCATGCCCTTGGAGTACCCGCCAATGCGCCGGCCCACCGCGTCCGACAGGCCCACGCGCTCCAGGAGGCGCAGGTTCACCGCGGGGTCCACCGGGAGCCCCTTCAGCTGCGTCACCGTCGCCAGGAAGGCGGGCGCCGTCCAGGTGCCGGGCAGGTGCAGGCGCTCGGGCAGGTAGCCGATGCGGGCGCGGATGCGCGGGTCCTCGGGGGAGCCGCCCAGGACGCGGATGGCGCCCTCCGTGGGCTGGACGATGCCCAGGATGCTCTTGATGAAGGTCGTCTTGCCCGCACCGTTGGGGCCGATGAGGCCGAAGGCGCTGCCCTCCGGCACCGTCAGGTCCATGCCCCGGAGGGCCTCGGTGCCTCCCTTCCGGAAGGCCCGGTGGTACGTCTTCCTCAATCCCCTCACTTCGATGGCTGGTGCCTGGCTTGTCACGGTCGGGAATGTAGACGACCGGGCCGTCCACCGATTGCGTCAGGTTGCCGGGCGGTCGCCCGGGCGGGCGGAGCGGTCTCCTGGCGGCCCCCTGCGGCGCTCCGTTCGCGCCCGTGGGAAAGCCGCTTCGCACGCCTGCTGTGCCTGCCGCGCCGCGGTACCTCGTTGTTCCGGGGACTTGGCGGCTTCCATGTTCCTTGGAGCTCCACGGTCCGGCCCATGCATTGTCCGGCGGCGGACCCCAGCCCCAAGGAGCACGGGACATGACGTACGAGGACCGCATCGAACAGCAGCTGCTGGACGCCCGCCGCGAGCTGGCGCTGGCCGACCAGGACCTGGCGACGGGGACGGAGGCGGCGCGCGTGCGCTACGCCCGCGCCCTGCACGAAGCGGACATCGCCGAGTGTCGCGCCCAGCGCCACGCCCGGGAGGCGCGCAACCATCAGCGGAGCTGGAGGCTCGTCGCAGGCTGAGCAGGCGAGCAGGGGCCAGAAACGATGAAGGCGCGGCGCCGCCGGTTTATACCGGCGACGCCATGGCCTATCCCATCCACCGACCCCGCCGCCTGCGCCGCAACGCCGTCCTGCGCGACATGGTGCGCGAGACGCGCCTCGACCCGGGCGACTTCATCTACCCCCTGTTCGTCGTGGAGGGCCGGGACGTGCGCCGTCCCATCGTCTCCATGCCGGGCATCTTCAACCTGTCGCTGGAGCACGTCGTCGCGGAGGCCCGGCAGGCCCGGAAGCTGGGCGTGCCCGCCGTCCTCCTGTTCGGCATCCCGAACCACAAGGACGCCCGCGGCACCCAGGCCTACGCCGACGACGGCATCGTCCAGCGCGCCATCCAGGCCATCAAGGCGGCCGAGCCGGACCTCCAGGTCATCGTCGACGTCTGCCTCTGCGAGTTCACCGACCACGGCCACTGCGGCGTGTTGGAGGGCGGCCACGTCGTCAATGACGCCACGCTGCCGCTGCTGGCGAAGATGTCCGTGAGCTGCGCGAAGGCGGGCGCGGACATCATCGCGCCGTCGGACATGATGGACGGCCGCGTGGCCGCCATCCGCGCCGCCCTGGATGAGGCGGGCTTCGGCGAGCTGCCCATCATGGCGTACTCGGCCAAGTTCGCGTCCGGCTACTACGGCCCGTTCCGCGAGGCCGCCCAGAACACGCCGACCTCCGGTGACCGCCGGGGCTACCAGATGGACCCCGGCAACTTCCGCGAGGCCCTCCGGGAAGTGGCCCTGGACGTGGAGGAGGGCGCGGACCTCATCATGGTCAAGCCCGCGCTGGCCTACCTGGACGTCATCCGCGCCGTGCGTGAGCGCTGGGAGCTGCCCGTCGTCTCCTACAACGTGTCCGGCGAGTACTCGATGCTCAAGGCCGCCGGGCAGAACGGGTGGATTGACTACGAGCGGGTGATGCTGGAGACGCTCACGTCCATGAAGCGCGCCGGCTCCGACCTCATCATCACCTACCACGCCCTGGAAGCGGCGAAGCTCCTGTAGGCAACAGCCGGACGGACTCGCGGCGGGTTGACGCTTGATCCGCCGCGC